>JAYWAI010000290.1:0-12096 GCA_043782545.1 Acidimicrobiia bacterium | reverse complement strand
GGGCACCGCAGGCAACGCCGCAGCGCTTGGCAATCCGTTGCCGATCGCGGTCACGATCGTGTGATTCGGCGCAATACGACGGATGCGGCTCAACCCCTCTTCGATGATGTACGTGGTGCCGTCGGCGGCGATCGCCATATCGATGATGTGCCCAAGCGGCGTCGACCGAGCGTCAACGCGATCTTCGTATGCCCCGATGGCCACGAGGCCAAATTGGCCAGCTACAGGCGCGGTGATTGCGCCCCCGAACGGCGCTGTCACGAGTCGCCTGATGCGATCGCAGTTCGGCGTGCCGAAGCACAAGTCGTGGTCGACGAACGTGAGATTTCCTTGGGCATCAAAGACGATCGGGCCAACGCCACACGTCGGCGCACTGAACGCCGGGCCGCCGTCAGCGTTGTTGCACAGCTTGGTACCACTGGCGTTAACGACCGCCGACGGGAAGGAGTACGGCGACCAGCGGTAGATGCGGTTGGTGTCAGTCGATACATATGGATCACCCGATACCGGGCTAACCGCAATCGAAATGATGTTGCCAATACTGACGTTGGGCCAAACCAGTGTGTTGGATGTTCCCGCAATAATTTTCGATATCTGCGACCCGACAGCTACGAAAATGTTGCCCGCCGCATCGGTCGCAATCGGGCTGCCCGCTGGCCCATTAAAGATCGCGAAGGAGGACCCGTTGACGAAACGATGCATCAGATTGCTGCCGACCCAATAGATCACCGAGCCGTCGGGTAGCACGCGAGTAGTGCCCGTATGAGCCACCGTCGTGATCGACACAGCTGCCATGCTGGCCGTCGGGGGTGGCACCGCATCGGTCTGGCGAACGTCACGCAGGTACGTCTTGGCATTTGCCATCGCCGATGGCGCGAGGCCCAAATCATGTGGCGTCACGATGGCCACCCGTCGGCCAGAGTCATCCATGGCGGCAGTGAAGTCACCGGCGCCCGTGTTGGTGTTGAAAGACAACGGCGACGACGTTTCCACGGCACCCGGACCTGCGCCATCAAGCGCCCGCCACAGCGCGGGAATGCCGTTGACGGCCGAGCCGGCGATATCGACAAGGAACGGCCGGTACACCCCGCTGGCGGTCTGCACTTGCACGATGAGCTTGGTGCCATCGGCAGTCATGGCCGACAGAGATCTCACACCCAAGCCACCAAGCGCAGCAACCGCCGCAGTGCGCACACTGTTGAGCGACAATAGGTTTGTTGCGCCTTCGCGATACACCAAAACATCATTGACAAACCCACCACTTAGGTTATTTGCACCCTGGAATTCGAACGCCACGATGCTGGCGTCAGAATTGATTTTCGGATTTTGCGAATCACCCGTGCCCAGCGCCGCACCAGCCGTTTGCGACAGCACTTTGAACGTCGTTGGTGAGCCGTAGCGCACGATTTGCGACAAGCCATTGCCGACGTAGTACTGGCTATTGGTGCGATTCGTAACGAACACTTTGGTACGGCCATCGTCAGACACGAGCGCATTGCGAATATCACCGTTAGCACCGATTTGCCCGCCGTCTATCGTGACCGGCGTGCTCGAACCAAAGTTAAGTTGCCACGACGTCTTCAAAGCCGAGCCAGAAATAGTTGCCTCGACGGCTACCGCTGTTCCGTCGCGGTAGAGGTACGGGTGGTACACCTGCTCACCGGCGAAGAAACTGGGCTGACCGGAAAGGTAACTGGCCTGCGTCAGCACGCCGGTGGTCATGTCTTTGATGTAGACGTCAACCATGTTGTCAGTATCGGTCGGTAGCAACTGTCCTGCAGTGGTGAACGCTACGAGCACGTGACCGTCGCTAGGACGTACAAGCACACTCGTTGTCGCATCCAACCCCAATGTCGCACCCGCCTCATCGGGTTGTCCATCGGAACGCAAATTCACCAACGTGGTGCGACCCGTCAGCCTGTCAAAGAGGTAGGTGTTGACAGTCCCAAGGCGTCCGCCTTCGCCGCCGTTTGTCTGTGCCGAGATGGCGACATATTTGAGATCCGGCGTCGATGAAACGCCATAGGTGTCGCCGGTGGGCAAACCAGAGATGGAGCCCAAGTTCATGAGTTGAACGCCGGCGCTTATTTGCGATGCCACTGGCAGATCAGATGAACACTTGGTGCCACTTACAAGGCGTCGCACTCGGTTCGCTCCGCGCATCGGCGTCACCGACAGGAGTGCCGTACTCCCCGAATTCCGAAAATCTTCCGCCACCAGAATGGTTCCGTCGGCAGCCACATCGAATTGCGTAGAGGAGGCCAGTTTGGATTGAAGAGCGGGCTGCGGCTGATCACCCAATGTCAGACGGGCGTTGTCGTACACGCCATCAAACGGACCTGCAACTCGATACAAATTTCCCGAGACCGGATCGATTCGTCGCAGGAGGAAATCGTCGAGCAGAAACACTTGTCCGTTTGAATCGACTTTGATGTGTGGCGTCGCCATGTGCGCACCGATCGCCGGCTCACCATTGACGCCATCAATATCGCCGTTGCCTTGCGTGCCCCCTATGAGGGTGACGTTGTCATTAGCGCCAATCGTGAAAATTCGACTTCCGCCCGATGGGTGACGAGACGAGAAGTACACCGTGCCGTCGTTGGCCGCGTCGATATCAACTACGTAGCCAATACTTTCGACGAGCCGGTTGCCGCCACCAAGAGTCTGCGAGTAGTCAGAAATTGCCGTGGCCGCACCGGCCCAATAGTGCAGGACACCCGAGGGGTCAATTTTGTAGACCTTGCCCCGATTGCGATCGGCGACGTACACGTTGCCCGCCGAGTCCACGGCGTAGCTGGAGTAGGCCCCCGATTGGTTTACTGCCAAACCACCATCGACGACCGTCCACGACGCCCCGCCATCGCCCATGACCGTCGCAATTGGACGCCCCGGTTGATCCAATGCCATCCGGGCCACTCGGCCGGAAGCACCCAAGTCGTACGCATCAAAAAAGTAGAGGAACCGACCGGCTAGCGTTTGCACGAACCGCAGTTTGCCCACACCTTGCCCAGACCCGCTGGCATCGTAGGTCTCTCCGAAGCTGTGTGACAGAGCGTTTTGCCCATTTATCCAGGTACCGTAAAACCCCTGCTTGCCGGTGCCCGCAACGACAGACGTGGTGCCATTTGCGTCGACGTAATAGATCACATGGGCGCTGTTGTCGGCTATGAAATATCCACCCGCATCGTCAGCGGCAATGCCGCCTTGGTCTTGCAACAACAAGCCAGTGGCGGGGCCGCCAACGCCCTGCCCAACATGCGGAGTCGGGGCGTTGGTAACCGGGTTAGTGTCGCCTCCGATTGTCGTTACCATGGCTACACCCATCGGGTCGAGGATCTTACGAATGCGATGATTATTCGTGTCAGCGATGTACACATTGCCTGCCGCGTCCTGCGCCACATCCGATGGATGCGCAAATTGAACCAGACCAGGTTGCGCCAATACTGCCGTCGTGCCGTCGCCCGAGAATCCCGCCACGCCGCTGCCAGCGAACGCTCTCATCAAACCGCCGTTGACATATCGGATCCGGTCTGCGCTGGACTGAGCAATCACTACCACACCGTTGTGGGCAGAGAGACCCACGATTCCAGGAATTTGTGCGCTGTCGGCCGCGCCACCATCGCCAGCGTCGCTGAAGCCACCGGCCCCACCGGCGACTCTCAACATTTGCCCTGACACCGGATCGAACCGCAGAAGCCGGCCATATACCGACAGCTGATACACCATACCCGTGACATCGTCGACCGAGATCGACGACGGCAAGGCGTACTCCACGCCAGTCGCCGACACTGACGTAGCGGACAGACTCGCCGCACCTTCGCCAACGTTGTAAATGTCGCCCGCAGTTTGGGCACCGGCCACTCTCGACACCGTCCCGGCGGTTGCTCCCGTAAGTTCAATGGCGTACAACCGACCAATGCCATACGGCGACTCATTGGCGAACGACGAACTCATCACATAGACGCGGCTTGCCGTCGCCGCTACTCCAGTGACGGAGCCAAAGTGTTGCCCAGCTGCGAGTTGACCATCAGTCGGGAAAGGAGTGGTGTTGTTGCCGCGCACGCCCGCAATCGTCGAGATGGCACCGGTGGCGAGATTGACCCGGCGCACGGCGTCGGCATCGGCGATATACAGCGTCGTTCCGGCTGGATCCACGGCAATGTCGCTCACCGTGTTTGCGGGAACAGCGAAGTTGTTTTGCGTCGCCGGAAGATCATCGCGACCAACGTTGGCTGCGTTTGTCGAACCACCGGCCACGATGGTCATCGTGTGGGTGGCGTTGTTGGCGTAGCGCCGTACGAGGCCATTACCAGCGTCGAACGCGAACACGTTTCCGGCCGCGTCGCTGGCGATCTTTGTGGGTTGATTGAGCCCGTAGTCAAGACCGGGTTCTACGGTGTTGACGCCCCAAGGGAACGACACGCCCCCGACTTTGCACGCGGTATCGATCGAGCTTGCCACCGCGTTGTTGAGCGGCGACGCAGCTTGTGCGTTGGGCGACGCCACGGCCAACGCCACGAACCCGCTCGCCACCAACGCCACCGCCGTGATCGACGCATTGCACTTCTTGACAACATTCCGCTTGCTGTTCATGGTCCCCTACCCTCACGCCAAACTGGCTATTGCATCATGGGTGCATTCACCCATTGTGGTCAAGCCATCTTCGTGCTAAATGCTGTGACTTCGGCCACGCAGCGCATCGTACGTCACGTCAACACGTAGCCAGATTCTCCGGCTACGATCCGTCGATGAGCGCAGCCCGACGCGACATCGCAGTACGAATGGCCAACGCTGCCAACACGTTTTTGTCATCCCTCGAGTCGAACCAGACCCCGGTCGCCGCGTGGCCGTTTCACGACACCGACGAGCGCGAACGGTGGTATTACACGCCCACCGACCACGGCGGCTTAGCACTGTCGGCGATGACGCCGCCACAACAGCGCCACGCCCACCGCCTCGTCGCATCGGGTCTGTCTCGCTCCGGATACGTGACTGTGGCGAGCATCATCGGGCTCGAAAATGTCCTCGACGAACTCGAGAACTTCACCGCCACACAAAACCGCGAACGCGGACGTGACCCGGGCCTGTACTACACACGAATATTCGGCGCGCCAGGCAGCGACGAGCCTTGGAGTTGGCGATTCGGCGGGCACCACGTATCTATCCATCACACCATCATTGGCGGCGAGGTGTTTGCTTCTACACCGAACTTTCTGGGTGCGTCGCCGGCCAATTCACCCTTGCTCGGACCTCATCTTTTGCGCCCGTTGGTTGGAGCAGAAGACCTCGGCCGCGAGCTCGCGCGATCGCTCGACGACACGCAACAAGAGTTGGCGATCGTGGCACCGGTTGCCCCCCTCGACATCGTGAGCGGTAATCGGCCACACTTCGGGCTGGGTGCCGGCGACCTCCCGAGGCACCTGCACGAAATCTTTCGCGATGACTTTTCGGGACCTCACGGCGACGGCTTGCGCCTTCGACAAGCGGCGAACGAACACAAGGCTGGCCTAACGCCCGAACACCTGGAATCGGTTCGACTAACGACGACAGGGCGGGGCATCTCGGCCCATCTCCTCGGGGCGTCGCAGCGCGACAATTTGCGCGCCATCCTGGATACGTACGTGCGGCGCGTCCCCGACGCGCTCGCCGACGAAGAAGCCGAGAAATACGCCACCGATGACGCTCTGGACGGCCTGACTTTCATGTGGGCGGGCAGCACCGAACCAGGCAATGCCCACTACTACCGGGTGCAAGGATCGCGGTTGTTAGCCGAGTACGACAACTCGCAAAATGGCGCCAACCACATCCACACCGTGTGGCGCAATCCTCACCGCGACTTCGGCATCGACGTCCTGGGCGCGCACTACGAATCGAGCCACGGTGCGGGCCACGACGATCATCATGACAACCAGTCTGTCTAGGTCGATCGCAAGTTACCGTTGCTCCACCGAGACAGCGACGCTGGTTGATTGTTACTGTGCGCCGCAGAAACAAAGTGCCCCGGGGGTTGTGCAGCAATGGAAACAACAGAGTTTGACGTCGTCGTAGTTGGGGCCGGTTTTGCTGGCCTGTATTTGCTGAAACGATTGCGGGATGCGGGTTTCACGGCTACAGCAGTTGAGACCGCCGATGACGTAGGCGGTACCTGGTACTGGAATCGGTACCCAGGCGCTCGATGCGACATTCAGAGTGTCGACTACTCCTACAGCTGGGATTCCGAGCTACAGGACAACTGGAAATGGTCTGAAAAATATTCACCACAGCCGGAAATCTTGCGCTACCTTCAACACGTGGCCGACAAACATGACTTGCGCCGTGACATCCAATTCTCTACCAAAGTCGAATCGGCAAAGTGGCACGACGACACGGCGCGTTGGCACGTACAAACAGCGGCCGGAAATACACTGATTTGCCGATCATATGTGATGGCCACAGGTTGCCTCTCCGTACCCAAAGATATCGACATTCCCGGCACTGGGCGCTTCGCTGGGCCCACGTATCTCACGGGTCGCTGGCCGCACGAAGGCGTCGATTTCACTGGTATGCGAGTCGCAGTGATCGGCACTGGCTCATCAGCTATTCAATCCATTCCGATCATTGCGAAACAATCGACCGCCCTCACCGTGCTGCAACGCACCCCCAACTTTTCTATCCCGGCGCACAACAGTTCTGTGCCCATTGAGAAACTGGCTCGCTTTCGCAATGATCCAGCGGCCTATCGCGAAGAAGGCCGTTGGTCCGGCGCTGGAGTCCCGGTCGAGTTGCCGGTCACTGGCGCATTGCTCGTGTCTGACGATGAGCGCCTAGCGGCATACGAAAAGGCGTGGGAAATCGGTGGGATCATCGAATTTCTGAACTGCTACAACGATCATCTCGGCAATGCGGAGGCCAACGAGTTGCTCTGTGAGTTTGTGCGCAACAAAATTCGCTCCGTCGTCAACGACCCAGAGACCGCCGAGAAGTTGTGTCCGAAAGACTTCCCGATTGGCGCCAAACGACTGTGCGTTGACACCAACTATTTCGCCACATTCAACGAGCCTCATGTGCGTCTCATTGACATTCGTGAGACGCCGATTGCCACCATCACCGAAACCGGCGTCACGGTTGGCGGCGAGACAATCGAAGTTGATGCCATCGTGTTCGCCACCGGGTTCGACGCCATGACCGGCGCCATCGTGGGCGTCGATATTGAAGGCCGCAACGGGGTCACGCTGAAGGAAAAATGGGTACACGGGCCGGTCACTTATCTCGGTCTGATGACTCACGACTTCCCGAACCTTTTCATGGTCACCGGGCCAGGCAGCCCATCGGTGCTGTGCAACATGGTGGTGGCTATCGAACAACACGTCGAGTGGATCACGGACTGTCTCGAAAGCCAGCGAGCGCAAGGGTTTGATCGCATTGAACCAACCGTCACTGCGGAGCAAGGTTGGGGAAAACACGTCAACGAATTCGCGGGCCTCACGCTGATGCAACAGACCAATTCGTGGTACATGGGCGCCAACGTGCCCGGCAAACCGCGTGTGTTTCTGCCGTATCCGGGTGGGGTTGGTCGGTACCGTACGGCATGCAATGAAGTCATTGACAACAACTACCTGGGGCTCGAACGAAGCGACGTTGCTCGCACGCGGGTGGAGCTCAATGACGGCGTTGTGCGCGAGTTGCAACCCGACGTACAGGTGATGTTGGAGATGATGGCCGAGATGGGTCTACCGCCTATCGAGTCGCTTTCGGCCGCCGATGCCCGCTTGTTTTTTGCGGCCGCCGATGCCATGCGTCCTCCCGGCCCCGATGTCGGCGAGATCGTCGATGGCATGTACCCCTGTGCCGCTGGCGAACTCGAATACCGGTTGTACCGCCCGGCGACGCCTGGCCCTCACCCCATCGTGTTGTATTTCCACGGCGGCGGGTGGGTACTCGGCAGCGCCATATCCGACGATCCGCTATGTCGCGATCTGTGCGCTCAATCCGGGGCCATCGTGATCTCGGCCAACTATCGCCACGCTCCTGAAGCACGATTCCCTGCCGCCGTCGAGGACGGGTGGGCCGCGTTGAATTGGGCAGCCGACAACGCCGCCGAGCTGGGAGGCATCCCAGGCCAACTGGCAGTAGCCGGATGGAGTGCGGGCGGCAACATAGCCGCAGTCACTACTCAGCTCGCACGCGATGCCGGCGGGCCTGCGATCGTGGGTCAAGTCTTGTTGACGCCAGCCACCGATTCCGACCTGACGCGGGAGTCGTATGTCGTCAACGGCGACGGCAAAATTCTCACGACCGGGCTCATGAAATGGTTCTGGGACTACTACGCCGACGAAGTCGAACGTAACGACCCACGAGCATCGCCAATCAAAGCTGAGTCACTTGCTGGCCTTCCCCCGGCCACGATCGTGACGTGTGAATTCGACCCTCTACGAGATGAGGGAAACGCCTATGCAGTTGCGCTCGCCGCCGCCGGCGTAAGCGTGCAGCATGTCATGGCCGAAGGGCAAATTCACACGTCGATTCCGGCCGTCGATGTGCTGCCGACGGGGGCTCAATATCGAGCACTCATGGCCGCCGCTATACGAAGTCTTTTTGCCTAACGAGAAGTGGTTCGCTCTCTAAGAAGCGCCCCGGCTTTTGCCGTGTAAAGATGTCGCGATGACACCAACGGCAGTAGGCACAGGCACACCGCAAGATCCGTGGCAGCTCACCACGCCACCCGGCTCAAGCGAATTCACCGCGTACCGCCACCCGCGCTCGACCCGCCGGCCGTTGTCGTTCAGGTCGGTAAAACGCAACTTCGCTACCACTTCCGCTTGTCGTGCATTGACGTGGGGTCGCAGCGCCGAGAACCCGGTTGGCGGATGGTACGGAATCAAGAAGGGATTGCGCGGCCGTTTCGCCACCTACATTCCCCCCATCCTTGAAACGCTCGGCCTCGCCGAAGTCGAACACAACCCTCGCAACAACCGGATGCGCGCCATAACCATATAATTTTCATGTTCGCTCCGTCTGATTCCTTTGGCGCAGGGCTCTCCGAACAGCATTTAGCCGAACGAAACACACGGCATGCCGGCACATTGATGGACATGATTCTCGCACTCGACGATGCCACGCCACTGAACAAACCGAGACCAGCCAATCAACGCATCGTAGGGACCTGCCGGCACCATGCCGTGCTTGCCGTACCACCCTCAATGATCCAAATGACCTTCGGCAGAGCCGATTCTTACAGTTCGCGAAACAGACAAGCGTTTCGGATGGCAGGTCGAACGTTCGCTGTCAAAGTCGCCTGATGGCACTTCGCCATGCCAACTCAGGAAACACTTTCATGACGATTACCGAGTCCCTCGAATCCTGCGATCGCTCGACTCGAGGTATCAATCAAATTTTGGCCATCGACGACGACCCGAATATCGGAGAGGTCGGTGCCATATTGGGCCTCCCGATCAATGAATTTGAACCGCTGGCATTTCTCGTGAGCCATCCAAATCGCGCCGTTCGACGCCTCGAACTTCTCGAAGCCATATGGGGTTATTCGTCGGGCTCTCGAGGAGGCCCGACGCGAACTCGTAGCGTCCATCAGTCACGACCTCCGAAGCCCGATCGCGTCGATTCGAGCGATTGCCGAACTCGTAGCTGAGATCAGCGAGGCAGCGCGACCAAACGCGGATCGTCGATCGATCCGAAGC
The DNA here is from genome assembly GCA_043782545.1 of Acidimicrobiia bacterium. Taxonomy (GTDB): domain Bacteria; phylum Actinomycetota; class Acidimicrobiia; order Acidimicrobiales; family JBBRKR01; genus JBBRKR01. Next base: position 2,422 of record JAYWAI010000290.1, on the reverse strand, counting down.
GTGAACGAGTTCGACGACTCAACTGTGGCCCTGGTACCCACCACTGATTTCGCACGGGCGTTACGAAACATCGTCGACAACGCGGTGCGACACACCAACGAGAGTGGAGTCGTGCTCCTCACAGGCAAGGTCACCGACCACAACGCCGTCATCAATGTCAGTGACGCATGCGGTGGCATTCCCGCACAAGATTTTGATCGTGGTTTCCAATCGATCGCCTGGCTGCTGCTTCACCATCTCAATTCCGTTCGCCGCCAATGCGCTAGCGATCTAGTCTCGTGAACGGCTAGAGAATCTGAAGGCAACAAATTGAACGAACCCGAACATGTGACGCTCACTCGCATTGCCTACGACGCCACCGCCGATCTCTACGCCGAGGTTGCTGGAACCGAAATCAACGAAACGACCGAGGCATCAGTCGATCGAGCGTTGCTCACCGCGTTCGCCGAAATCGTGGACCAGTCCGGCGGCGGCACCGTTGCCGACGTAGGTTGCGGGCCTGGTCGAGCGGCCTCGTATCTCACTGCGCGGGGCACCAATATGATCGGCATCGACCCGTCCTCAGCAATGCTCGAAGTTGCTCGCCGCGCTCACCCTGGCATCACGTTCGAGCTCGGCACGCTTACCTCGGTTCCAGTCTCCGACCGCTCACTCGCCGGCGTTGTCTGTTGGTATTCCATCATCCATACGCCACCCGAGTCACTTGACTCCGCGATGGCAGAACTCATGCGGGTGTTGGCCCCCGGCGGTCATTTGCTCATGGCTCTTCAGAGCGGTCTGGGCGAAGCAGTGCACCGAACTGACGTGTTAGGTCGAGTCGTTGAGTTCACGAATTATCGTCACAATCCTGAGGATATTGAACGAAGTTTGCTGTCCGTCGGATTCACCGTGACTTCGCGAACCACTCGCGCAGCAAGCCTTCCGCACGAATCAACACCGCAAACATTCATCTTCGCTCAGTCACCCACGAGCTAGCCCCGCAGGTTCCAGCGGCTACGCCCGGACGTCGGCTTTATCACGGCAATCGAACACCCACGCAAATGTGGCGCAGGCGTCGTTCAACACACGCTCGGACACGGAGCCGACTCGATTCCCGAGATCTTCGATCGACACAGTGGTGACCTCACGGCAACAAAACGCGGTTGGCTCGTTCAACACGCCCGATGCCACGAGCACCTGGTTGCGTCCAATATCTCGCCGGGCCAACAAACTCCTCGATTCGCAACAGCCCACCATTTCAGGTACGAACGTTCCCGGAATTCCGAGGTCAACTAGCATCCGTTACAAGCGCTCGAGAGACCCGGACAAAGCCCTCAAAGTCAGCCGACAGACTGGATGCCACAATGACGATCGACACTTTCGCCATGAACTTCTTTGACCTCACAGGTAAGAACGCCATCGTGACCGGCGGTAACGGCGGGCTGGGGCAGGCCTTCTCACTCGCATTGGCTACCGCGGGCGCCAACGTACTGGCTCCCAGCATCATCGACGACGACGGCACCACAAAGGCACTCATCCAAGCCACCGGCGCTCGATACGAGTTCATGCACGCCGACATCACCGCACCAGGCGTGCCCAAAACAATCGTCGATTCGTGCGTCGAAAAGTTTGGCTCGGTCGACATTCTGATCAACAGCGCGGGCATTTGCCCACTGGCCGAAGTACTCGAGTTCGGTCGTCCGCAATGGGACGCCACCATGAATGTAAACCTCACGGCGGCGTTCGAAATGAGCTTCGAAACCGCGCAAAAAATGGTGCCGCAACGCTCCGGAAAAATCATCAACATCTGTTCGATGTTTAGCTTCCTCGGAGGGCGTATGTCGTCAGCATACGCCGCATCGAAACACGGCATCGCCGGGCTCACCAAGGCCTACTGCGACGAACTCGCTCAACACAACATTCAAGTCAACGGCATTGCGCCGGGCTACTACGCCACGGCCATCACCACAGCCACGCGCAGCAATCCCGAGAGCAACAAGCGAGTGCTCGATCACATCCCGGCCGAGCGGTGGGGTGAGCCGATTGACTTGATGGGCACCGTAGTATTTTTGGCCAGTCGGGCGTCGGACTATGTCAATGGGCATGTGTTGGCCGTTGACGGCGGCTACCTGGTTCGCTGACTGCGTCCGCCCATGACCGTCGACCCCAACCACCAACTTTTCGTTGGCATTGATTGTGGCTCCCAAAGCGCCAAAGTCACCGTATTCGACGCGTCAGGCACAGTGGTGGCTAGCGGGCATCACATGCTGGCGCCGATGCATCGCCCCCGTCCCGGCGTGGTGTTGCATCCCGACGACGATCTGGGGACTGCCATCGCGTCGGCCTGCAAGATTGCGGTCACTCAACTCGGCTCGCGTGTTGCGCAGATCGCAGGTATTGGCCTGTGTCCAATTCGGTGCTGCAAAGCGTTTCTGCGGTCAGA
>JAYWAI010000289.1:0-4569 GCA_043782545.1 Acidimicrobiia bacterium | reverse complement strand
GTGTCGCCCGCCGATACAAATATCGCTGGATCAGGCGGGTCGTGTTCGTTGCCGTGTTCTCTAGCTGTCTCGTTGCGATTCCGATCTTGACAATTCGCGCAGTTCATGCAATTCGGTACTCGGAGTCGGGGCGCTTTGTAACGGCGCGCGAAAACAGCATCACCATCTTGCCCGAGACGCCAGTGGCGCTAATGGTGCATGTCGGGCGTGACCGAAAGCCGCTCGAGGCGATGATATTCAACGTGTATGCCGGCGGCCTGGGTGGAAATACCACGCTGCTACCGCTCGGGTTGGAGATGCCGGCGCTCGGCAGCGAAAAGGCCCTGCGCCTTTTCGATCTCTTTCAAGAAGGCGGTACGCCCGCTGTGGCTCGTCGATTGGAGGGATTGCTGGGCATCTCGTTTACGAAGGTTGACGAGATCGATGCCGACGGGTGGACGGCGATCACCAAAGACCTGGCGCCGCTTACAGTCAATGTCGACGACACGGTGCGAAGCAGCGACGAACTCACGACATTCGCGAAGGGCGCTGTGACACTCGAGCCGTCGCAAGTCGGGGATTTTCTCTCGGCCCGTTTGACGTCCGAAACTGAGTTGAGCCGACTGATCCGAGTTAAAGCGTTCTGGCAGCAACTCATGGCCGCTGAATCAAAAGCTCCCGAGCCGCCTCCGCTGACAACGCCATCAAGCGCGCGAACTACTACAGGATCCCTCGGGAACTCGGGCTCCACGTCGGTCAATAATGTTGCCCAGCATGCGATTGTGATGTCAACGTCACCCACCGACGATGTCCGACAATTTTTGGGTCTGATTGCCCACGGGGTATGGACACCGATCGAGATCACGACCAAGGACATCACCTCAAATTTGTACAACCTCGACTATTACTCCTTTGACATCATGGAGCTGCGCGAGCCGGTTTCCCGTGTGATGTCTGGCGCGATTGACCTGGCTCGATTTACCGGTCCGAAGGTGCGAGTACAGGACGGGACGGGTGATCCAAAGGTGTTGGGCGCGGTAATTCGACGGCTTGACGCCATTGGGGCAGTGGTCGTGGTAGCGACAGATATTTTGCCGACCAGCGTCCAAACGAGCGAGATCCAATACATTGGTAGCGACCACCAACCTCAGGCCGCAGCGGTGCAGCAAGCGCTGCACGTCGGCAATGTGTCTGTTGGTACCAATCCCATAGAAGGAATAGACGTGACTGTCGTATTGAGCGCGGATTCCGCGAAGGAACTTACTCGTGGCTGATATCGAGGACATTGACAGTCTCGACGACAGTCTCGACGCCATTGAATTGCTGGCGTTGCTCGAGCAAGACAACGTCAGCGAAGGGCCAACCGAATATGTCGATCTCGACGAACACGCGTTTTCGGTCGCGGGGGCACGAGTGCTCGACTCCAAGAAGGGTGACGACGTTGTGATCCTGGATGTCGGCGCTGTGCTGAGCGTCGTGGGCTGTTTTGTTATAGCTAGCGCGCCAAACTCTCGATTGGTGTCGAGCCTCGCTGATGAGGTTCGTGACCAACTTAAAGGTTTGACAGGACGCCTGCCGCTGCGTACCGAAGGTCTTTCGCATGGCCAATGGGTACTGCTTGACTACGGAGACGTGGTCTTTCATCTCTTCCTCGAGGAAGTCCGCCGAAACTACGATCTTGAACGATTGTGGCGTGACGTACCACGAGTCAACTGGCAGGTCAAGTAACCATTTGGTTTCAAATGCTACAAAATTGCTACGAAACGTCCGATAATGGTGTTGGGTGGCACTACCAAGTGTGGAGGAGGCCAACAATTGAAGACGCAAACTAAACTTGTTTCAGGCGTTGCGGCCCTTGCCGGCTTGAGCTCTGGCGTCGTCGCCGTGTGGGCCAATCTCGGTGTGATGGACGTTCTGGAATCGCAGGGCACGACGTTGCAGGCGGGTACACCTGGGAACCGGGTCGACCTCATTGGCCGAGCCACACAAGTCGTCACCGCGTCAATTGGAGCGACGTTGCCAAAGCTTTCGGCAATTCCAGCGGCCTCCGCGACCGTCGATGTGGTTGCTACGACGTCCACGACACAACTGGCAGGCGAAGTTTTGGGTGTCGCTTACGCGAAGTCAGCCGGTCAGGTTGTCAATGTGCCTCTTGTCGTGACACAGCCGTCAGCTCCTGAGATTGTGGCCGCGAGTGTGGATGAGCCGACGACAACGACGACGACAACCACAACTGTGGTCGTGCCAAAGGCACCAGCGACCACACCACCAGTGATATCGATTCCTCCGGCGCCCCCGACAGTGGCGCCGCCATCAAAACATCATCACAAGCCGTCGGTGGCACCAGCGGTTGATCATGAACACGAAACTGAGCATGCCGCGCCAGGTACAAGGCCTGCCGAGAAGCCTGAAGTCGAAAACGACTAGGAAGGGTTGCACGACTCGAAAACGCAAGAACCCCGGGCAAATGCCCGGGGTTCTGTTCAATGTGGAGCTGACGGGAATCGAACCCGTGACCTCTTGAATGCCATTCAAGCACTCTACCAACTGAGCTACAGCCCCTGAACGGGACACATGGTAATCGGGGGTGCGCTCCGGGAGGGAAACTTCACCGCTGAAATGATTCCCGAGCTGCACCTTTTGGCTGTGTCAGCGGCCGACGAATTTCGATGGGCTAGCCGACGATGATATTAAGCAGCCGATTCGGAACAGCCACTACCTTGCGCATGATATTGGCGCCGATCAGTGCCACGACCGAGGCGTGAGCGAGGCCGAACACTTCTAGGTCAGCCGCACTTAACCCAGATGGCACCATGATGCGCGACTTGATCTTTCCGTTGATCTGGACGGCGATCTCGATTTCATCGTCGAGGAGGAGCGCTGGGTCGACGGCGGGGTAGGGCTCAAAAGTTATTGATGCATCGTGCCCGAGTTTCGACCACAGTTCTTCGGCTATGTGGGGGGCGAGGGGTGACACCATTTGAGTCAGCGGAACGGCCACATCGCGAGCGACGCCACCACCGAGGCCGGTCAGGTGATTTACCAACTCGATGAGCTTTGAGATCGCGGTATTGAAACGCAGGCCCTCAAAATCTCGACGCACTCCATCGACTGTGCGAGCCAGCATCCGTTGTGTGGCGTCCGATGCCTCGTTGTGGTGTACGAGGCTGGCGCCGGTGTGTTCGTCGACGTAGAGGCGCCACAGGCGCTGTAGAAAGCGTTGCATGCCAATGACGTCGCGCGTATTCCACGGCCGGCTGGCGTCGAGGGGCCCCATGGACATTTCGTAGAGGCGGAACGTGTCGGCGCCATATTCCGCGCACATTTCGTCGGGCGTGACCATGTTCTTCAGGCTCTTGCCCATTTTCCCGTACTCGCGGGCGACTTCGTCGTCACCGTAAAAGTACTTGCCGTGGCGTTCGACAACATCGGCTGCTTCGACTGGTTGACCACGATCGTCACGAAATGCGAAGGCCTGTATGTAGCCCTGGTTGAACAAGCAATGGAACGGTTCCTCGCTGCTTACATGGCCGAGGTCATACAAAACTTTGTGCCAGAAACGGGAGTACAGAAGGTGCAAAACCGCATGCTCGACTCCACCCACGTAGAGGTCGACGCCGCCGGTGGCTCCGGGCGTTCGAGGGCCCATCCAGTACTTCTCAACTTCAGCATCCACAAAGCACTCGGTATTAGTGGGGTCGAGGTAGCGCATCTCGTACCAACATGACCCTGCCCATTGCGGCATGACATTGGTTTCACGGCGGTATTGCTTGGGGCCATCGCCTAAGTCAAGCGTGACGTTGACCCACTCCGGTATGCGGGCCAAGGGCGGGATGGGCTCTGTGACCTCATCGTCAAATGCCATAGCAGTGGGCCGATAGTCGTCGACTTCTGGCAACACAACTGGCAGCATGCCCTCGGGGATGGCGACTGGCATGCCGTAGTCGTCGAACACAATGGGGAACGGTTCACCCCAATATCGCTGGCGGCTAAAGAGCCAGTCGCGGAGCTTGTAGTTGGTCGTACCGTGGCCTCGATCGCTAGCCGCCAACCAGGTGTTGGTGAGTGATTTGGCCTCTGCAATGGAGTGTGGGCCGTTCAAATCGAGAGAGCCGTTGCTGGATTGCACGTAATCTCCCTCGCCGATGAAGGCGTCTGGCCATGCAGCGCAATCAAGTGTGGGAGCCAGATTTCGATCGGCAAACCACGCGTCCGACGGCGTCTGTGTGGCGACTATTTTGAGTCCAAATGTGCGAGCAAATTCGAAGTCGCGGGTGTCACCAGACGGCACGGCCATGATGGCCCCTGTGCCGTAGCCCATGAGCACATAGTCTGCGACCCATATGGGGATTGGTGCGCCGGTTACGGGGTTGGTGGCAAAGGCGCCAGTGAAAACGCCCGTCTTGGTGCGGGCGTCGTTTAGGCGTTCGAAATCCTGGGTCTGGGCGGCCTCCGTGCGGTAGGTCGTCACCGCGCCGCGTTGAGCGTCGGTCGTGAGGGCATCGACAAGCGAATGTTCTGGTGCCAACACCATGAAAGTGGCACCGAACAATGTGTCAGGGCGAGTCGTGAACACCTCGATGTCGCCAG
>JAYWAI010000288.1:0-4571 GCA_043782545.1 Acidimicrobiia bacterium | reverse complement strand
ACGTAATTGAATGCGGCGCACATTGGCGTGCCACCGTTGGCAAGCGCATCGACCCAAACCGGTACTCGATATCGTTGCGTTGACCCACCGTCATTACGTTGTCGTTCCTCAAGCCGCAGCGGGTGGTTGGCTAGATCGGTCGACCACACCAACGCTCCATTGGCTCCCGGCACCTGGAGCAGTGAGTCCACGATTGGTGAACCCATGTCATCTGTACGGTAACCCACGACACCGATCGCAAAATATGGTCGTGGTGGCTCGTTGAGCGACTTTGTACACCGTTGAATGAGCTCGTACAACAAACTGTTGAGTTGCTCGGCCAGCCCTGTCGACTTCGACACTGAGGCACCGGACATCGAATCGCACATTGAGCCTGACTGATCAACCATGAAAATGATGCAGGTTGGATTATGTCGATCGACACGACGTTCGTAAGTCATCGGTTGTTGTCCTTACACCCATCGATCGTTGACGCGGTAGTACAACTCGGCCCTGAGTCAATGCTGCCTCCCGAGTTGGCGGCAGTGTTCGGCTGTGTGCCTTGGTACCCGTCGCGGTATTTGTCGCAGACGCTTGGAGCACCGGGCGGCGAGCCTGGGAGCTTGTCAGTTGAGTGATGGAATTTGGCGCTCGATGAGTCACGAAGCCACATTTGACCTCGGTCCTTGATACTGAGTGCTGCTTTACATGAGGTGACTTCGTCGTCAAACAACGCCACCACTGCTAATGGCGAATCTACATCGGGCTCATTGGGAAGTTGCGCTTTGACTTTGTTCGTGAGAAACAGGATTTGGTCCGCTGAAGAAAGGCACAAATTGTCGTTGGCCCCAATGAACCGCTTACTTAAGTCAGTGGGGTTAGGTGTTAAGGGGACCACAACTGCGTAAAGGGCGCGACTGCATTGTGTTTCGGCGCCGGTGCCGGAAGGCTTCGGGGGGGTCGTGGCTGTAGCGGTGGTGCGCGGGGCTTCAGTAGCGGTGCGCGGGGCTGCGGGCTCGGTAGAAGGAGCGGTCGCCAAGGCGGATGAGGGGGGCACCGGCTCGACAGTCGTGGTCGTGGTCGATTCGTTCGACGATCCCACCGACGCAGTCGTTGTGTTGGAGTGTCCGAAAGAAATTGCCAGCGACGCAACGGCCACCGCGAACAGGCCGGCGGCAGCCGTAAACGCCATTCGGCTCGAAGAGTTGTTAGCACTCAATTTCACAGCCCTCCTGTGAGGTCTAGGCGAACAAATGATTGACCTATCATGATGATGTCTCCTGGTGCAACAGCGGTGGCCATCGAAATGTCCCGTCCGTTCACCCTTACGTGCGCACTGGGTTCGATAGCCCAAATGCCCGCCGTGTTACTAATTTTGGCGTGATGTGGCGAAACCGTTGCATCGCCCGATAACGACAACGTGTCACTGTTCGACGACCCAATCGTTGCGCCGCGGCTAGAAATCAAAATTTCCAGACCCGACAGCCGACCTTCGACAACTACAAGTCGACCAACGGAAGCCAGTTTTGAAGCCAAACCGAATGAAACACCGATCGCTCCACAAACCAGTAGCACAATCGCGATTGTTCCTACTTCGAGGCCATTGACAACAAGTTGGTGGCCTTTGAAATTCGCCACTTGTGCGCCGAATACAACTCCACCGCAAAACCCACCAATGCCACCGCCAACCAGGCCGTACAATCCTGTCTTCATCGAGCGGGTCGAGCCGATCGCTAGACCCACAAGAGCGGCCACAATTGCCCATACGAGCCCTAATGCGTATGCGGGAATGTGGTAAACGAAATACGCAGCCCCGTCGGCGGTTGTCGCAATCGCCGCATCCGTTGCCGGTTGGTTGATTGAATTGAATTGAACTATCAAACGATCGGCTGGGAGCAGAGCGACTGCTCCGCTGAGACCTCCAAGTAAGGCACCAAAGCCGAACTGGGTGAACGCCTTTTGGAAAGCTCGAGCGATAAAGGATTGCCAACTTAATAGCACGGCACCAAGCAGCATCGACACGGGCAAAATGAAATCCATTGGCATGGCAGAATCGGGCAGCGCTTTGTTGAGTATTCCTGAAAACAAAGAGCCGACAAGCCCAGCAAAGAGGCCGCCGACAAGCCCAGAGATGATTGAGTCTTTGCCGAGCTTTGTCAGCAATGATGTTTTGGCGATGGTTTGAGGCACCGGGTAGATGGTTTGGAATTGACCGCTAGCTGCTGGGTCTGCGTGAAGTTCTGTCGCTATTGACAAAGTGGCGTGCTCGGGGGTGTCGGTCCACCACTCTGCGACGATTTCCGTTGGCAGCGATTTCACTGTCGGCGTCGGCGTTGACGTCGCGATGAATTCGACATTGGAATTTGAAAGGTCGGCGTTGGAGTCGCGAAGCGTGTCGTACGGCAGCATTATTTGGCGAGGATCAGCTTCGCAAAGAGCGGCAAGGCGGTTGACCATTACGACCACTTTGGGGTCCGGCGACGCGGCCACAGCGGCCCAAACTGGAGTTGTTCGATCGACGAGATCCGAGCGGGTAAAGAGCAGGTTTTCGCCGCTAAAAAACGTGCCTAGAGACGAGTCAGCGGCGAGTGCACGTAACGATGTCTCGATCAAAAATGCCGGAAACGAATCACCGTTTCGGCCCCAATTCTCGGCGGTGCGTTTCGGGTGCTGATAGTTGGGATGTCCGGATTCCCCGGGTGGCCCGACCTTCATTGTCGGTACCCACGCTCCGTCGAGGTCAACAAGTGAGAACTGGCCCTCATTTGACACCAAGACGTTGCCATGTTGGAGATCCCCATGGGTCACATCAGCGGCCTGTAACTGTGCGACCATTTCGACCCATTGATCGGCGAGGTGGTCGAGAAACGGCTTGTTGTCGAGATTGTCTTCCACCGCGATATTGAGCGGTTGACCATTTACCCACGGCATCACGACGACCGGCCACGACCCGCCGTTGACATTGATGCCGGAGTCAATCCAACGGCTAGTCACCATGCGTGTGTTGTTGTGTTCGCCGAGGTGTTCGTGGAGCGCATCGTACCGGTCTGCACCCTCGGCAGGCGGCGTTGTAAAACAACGCACGGCGTACTCCTTGCCAGGAGCTCGAAGCAAAAATACAACTGCGTTTTGTCCACTGGCCACGAGTGGCATGCCCATCATGTTGGTCGCCGTTTCCGACACCGACAATTGAGCATCAGCAAACGCAACGTGAGGATTCTGTATGGAGAGCGCGTAGTCTGTGCCGGTGGGCCACATGACCCGACCGTTGTTCGTAGACGCTTGGTTAGTGGCCACTAACTAGTCCTTCCACCACTCGCTCGGAGCGTTATCAATTGTTGGGAGCTGAGCCAAGCCGTTGTTGGTTTCGGGTGAGCGCTTGGACGGGTTCGACCTCGGGGGAGGCGCGGCCGGGGGCGATGTTGTCATCGGGCCGTTTACTGTGGGCGGCGCAAGAGCGCTCGCCGATGATGGTGGTGGGCGATTAGCTCGCGGTCGAGTTGTGTCATCGTCGAGTGCTGCGGTTCGAGTGGCTACGACAGCAGGCGTTGACTGCGTGATGTGGCTAGGTAACCCGCCAATAGATTTCACGCGTCGGTCACCGAGCTCCCGGTCGAGCCTCTCGAGCTTGTCAACCACCGCAGCCGCGGTAGGACGTTTGGCTTGGTGGTGTTCAGTCATGGATTCCACCAGCCGCCATAGGTTGTGCGTGAGGAAGATTTCATCGGGATCGACGACACCAACGAGCCAGTTCCCTGGTTCTTCAGAGGCGTTGCGTTTGGTCTCGCCGGTTGCCAACTGCCGCATAGTGACGCCAAGCGAATACACGTCGGTTGGCGGGCCAACATCAGGCTCGTCTTCGAGCTCCTCTGGGCTGGCGTATCGGTATGAAAGAGCGCTCGTGCGATCGGTAGAAATCGGCCCCTTTGTCAAAGCAGAAATACCAAAGTCGCAGACCTTGACCTGACCAAATTCGCCTAACAAGAGATTGTGCGGCTTGATATCTCGATGAACAATGCCTCTCTCGTGAGCGTCGCGAAGTGCTGAGGCAACGTGTGTGGCGGCCAACAGCACCTCGGGCGGATGCAACCTCTTGCGATCGGCCAAAACCCCAGCGAGTGACCCATTCTTAGCGAACTCCATCACGACAACGGCGGTAGATTCGAGCTGGATTACTTCCTCGACATGCACGACATAGGGGTGACCTTTGAGCTGTAGTAGCGCTGCAACTTCGCGATGTACACGCCTCTGCATCGTGGCTTCGTCTCCGTCGATACGCAAGATTTTGAGTGCAACGGTGCCGCCGGTTGAATCGCGCTGGGCTCGGTACACGTCGCCGATGCCTCCCTGTCCGACGCGAGTGATTTCGCTATATCCGGCTATTTTCATAAATAACCTTGGTTCGGTGATCCGCGCCGCAACGCGTCGAACTGATGACTGCTGTTGGCAATATTCACGGAGCACCCCCATCGACTTTCCATCAATGTTTCTCGGAAGCGAGAAGACCGTGCGATGTTACGTGCAGAGGTGTATGCCGGTCGATGGGGACAACTCCCCATGCAATTCTCACTTTTCTTAACCGCCACCATGTG
>JAYWAI010000287.1:0-4580 GCA_043782545.1 Acidimicrobiia bacterium | reverse complement strand
GCCGACAACACCCCATACACTCAGGAACGTGAGAGCTCCGGTGGCGTCCGAAGTGACCGACTTGGCGAGGCTGCGCCCTTGGTCGTACAGAGCAAAGCGTTGCCCGGCAACCGCCGAAGTTGGCACGAGCACCGAAGCTTCAGCAGTTTGCCCGGCGGTGAATAGAGGGGCGACAACTGCTTGAGGGTGCAAGATAGGTGACGCGTCTCGCCCAATCAGCGTTTGATGTGAGCCAACGAGACCCATGGTCTTTTGGACCGGGCTGAGGTTGGCGTATCGCAGAGCCACCGAGTGGCCAGCCTGAGTATCGATTACGTCGGTAGCGGGGAAGACCTTGCCGTTGATCATGTGAACAGTGGGGGCAAACTTGGCCATATTGTAGGTGAGGGGGGCGGCATTAAAATTCACATCGAACGAGTTGAGCGCAACTAGCGCCTCATCGTCAAACGTGTCTGTGCCGACTGCGGTGGTGCCGCCGTAAACGCAACCCTTACCAGCGGTTGCGCAGGTTGAGGGCCGCACCACGATCACGCCTGACAGGCCCATTGCTACTTGGCGGTTGCCGGTGTTTGTGCCGGGCCCCGCTTCGTAGATCGAGGTGCCGACCATCTTGCTCGCCGCGAAGCTATATGTGGCTGACGCACCGTTGGCCGCCGAGAGTCCGAAGCCCGTTACATCACCGACTGCAGCGTGCGAAAACGAAAGCGACGTGTCGCCAGCGCCAAGAGGCAACTGATTGTGCAAAGTGATGTTGATGGTGTCAGTAGCAGCGGCCACGATCGTTGGTCCGGGGACCAACGGAGCGCCACCCGACGTCAACGAATAGCCCCACACCGGCAGTGTGCCAAGCGTGCCAGCAACTGCATAGAGGTTACAAGTCGTGGTCACACAATCGACGCCAGCTGTGATGGCCTGGACCGGTTGAGCGAGCAACGAAATATTTTGCACCGGGCCGGTCACACGAGCGGCGATTGTGTCAGCGTTAGCGTACGTCACGAGACCAGCCCCGAGTGCCGTCAGTGCGAGTACGCCAGCACCGATCTTGAACCGTTTTGTTGTACCCATTGTCCGCCTACCTTCAGTTGGTTTTGTGGGTTGGGAAATGTTTGAAGAGTCAGCCACGTCGGTCATGTCAGCCACAGTTCACACCGGTGACGCTCTTACCACTGGCCGGATCTACTCGGATAAGCGTCAACATGCCACCGAACGAGATACCGTAATTGGTCGATTGCGTCAGGTCGTGGCTGTGAGCCACGTGGTAATACTCACCGCATTCATCTTTGGTGTTGATTCCTTGGTTGATAATGCCTTGCTCACCGAGGTACGGCGTGCCAGAGAACAAATCGCCCTGTTTGATGTTGAGTTCACGTGGTGGGGTGACCGGCACTGCGTTGGTGGCTGAGTTGTAGTCCTCGATATTGGTCCACACGAAGGTTGCGTCCTGCGTTTGGCCAGGGTTCACAACAACTGCGAACTTCTCCGAGCTGAGGTCAGTGGCTCCATCCATCAGCGGGCGACCATCAATACCGATCACCTTTTCGTGGTTGCTGTGCGGGTGGAAAGGATAGGTCGAGATACCGAAACCGGCATAGTGCAACATCGCAGGAAGCGGGTTGATAGCAGCGTCGTATGGCTTGACCCGCGCCAGCGCACCGTATGGCTGAGTGGGGAGCCACGCCGCACCGTTCGGAGCAACGGTGTCGGGAAAGGACCGACCGTTGATCAAGAAGTAGCGGGCGTGGTACGGCTTCGTGTAGTCGCTACTGTTAAACGATGCACCCTTGGCTTGCTCAGCGGCCAGGTGAAGGTCAGGGTCGACCTCTGAGAGCATCAACATATTTTCGTTCGCCGCGTTGTACACCGTGTTACTAACGGCCGTATGGGTGATCCCCGCAACCGTATCGTAGCCGTATGCCGCGCCTGCCGGCACACCTACGAGTGTGGTGGCATCGGGCTTCACGACAATCGTGCCGAAAAGACCCATTTGGACTTGCAGCGCTTCGTCAGTGCCGCTTTCGTAGATGAACGAGCCAGGCTTTGATGCGGTGAATTGATAGGTCACAGACTGAGTGGGCTGGGCCGCATTCGTCAACGACGTGAGATTCCCCGAGGCGTCAAACTGGGCCTGCGCGGGGTCGCCGTTAGCCGTCACGCCGGTTTGGCCGGGGAACTGTATAGACGTCAAGACCGCGAGCGTGTTGTGCAACGTAACAGTGACTTTGTCGCCTTCGGTCACGCACAAGATCGGCCCTGGGTGTTGAAAACCACCGTTGCCAGCGGCATAACCCCACATGTACACGGAGTTTCCATCGGGCATCGAGATGTAGCCGTCTTTAGCTGTCAACAGAAAATCAGACGCGCCGGTGGAATGATTGGTAGTACACACCATGCCTTCGCTGCTGCCTTCTGCGGCTGCGGCTTGGGTAACGGTGCTGCTAACGGGAAGCGCCATGGCAACCATTGCCGCGCACGCCATGCCCGCCAAAGCCAACACCTTTTTGGATGTCTTTCGCCGTGTCATATGTGGCGTCCTTCCGGTAGACAATTGCGTTTCATTGTGGATTGTCATTTCATTACCAGCCATTCACTTCGGTTTGAGCCGGCAGCGCTGCTTGAACATCGACGACCGTGCGCTGGCCACCATGGAACTGGTCTCCAGTGATCGAGCTACCGGGGTACTTAGCCATGTCACGATTGAACAGTGGGTATTGGCCAACCTTGGCCGGAGCTACGATGATGACGTCACGGCTCTCGCCTGGGCCGATTTGAATGGTGTCAGTAATCTCGACTTCATCGGTGGTGAGCGGGCGGGCGTCCTTACCCACGATGGTCATCGGGATGCCAGGAAGCGTGAGGCTCTGCTCTTGGAAGCCAAGGTTGGCCAATCGCACCAGCACTCGTTCGCCAGGAGCACAAACGATTCTTGAGCTCATCGGCTGGTGGGCCAAGTGTCCAAACCCGGCGGCGGCAACTGGCGTGCCGTCGTTGTGGACGCCATCTTCGCCATTGGGAGCAATGGTGTCGGGATAGGCCCGCCCATTCATCAGCCAAAAGTTCGGTGCGAAGTCGGTCCAATCGGTGGGTTGAATGTGAGCGTCACCGAAGTGAGCACGCGAGTCCATCTCGGTTAGAAGGATGGCGTACTCACGTGCGTACGTGCCATCGGGAATGGTGATCGTTGCGCCGGTCGTGGAATCGATGACAGTTGGACCCAAGCCGTAGACGGTCTTGCTGCCATCGGCGGGCGTGACGAAGACAATGCCGGTCATCCCCATTGTCACGTGCTCGACATCTTCGAAGTGACAGTGATACATGTAGGTACCGGGGTCTGTTGGTTTGAAGACGTAGGTGAAGTCACGGCCGATGTTGACCGAGATCGAGCTTTCCGGCACACCGTCGTAAAACGGGATGGCATTACGGAAACCGTGCCAGTGCACGGTGTGCGAGTCGACGAGATCTGGGCGCATAGACAATCCGAGGTTTGACATCGTGAGCCAAAGTTCCTGGCCGGCTTGAACGTGCACAAAGGGGGCACTGATCTGCACCACACCGCGCTGGGCTTCAGCCTGATCACGGCTGAGGCCAGTGACATTGCGGAACCCGAACACGAAGGTGTTCGTGTCTCCTGGCGCCAAGACGTCGGGGAACCATGGTGAAACTGGATCGGAGTCCCGCGGCATTGAGACCCAACCGTCGGTGGTCACCAGCGCCATGTGTTTGCGACCTGCCGAGTCCGGGTCGTTTATACCAGGAGCCACGTAGCCGCGGGTACCGGGGCCATGGTCGGGTGACGGAGATTTGGCTGAGGCGGCTGTCAGAGTCATTGACCCAGCGAGGGTCGCTGCTCCGACACCCCCCATCACCATGAATTGGCGTCGATTTAGATTTGTCATTACAGGGCCCCTCCAAAGAAGTTGTCAACCCGAGCGGTGTTCAAGGAGAAAAAGGTCATTTGGAAACTCAACCCAATTGATCCGCCTGCGGTGAATGATGTTGCAATTTGACCGATCTGGGTCACGCCGTTGTAGACAATGACCGTGCCATCGGCCAGCGCTCGGGCACGCAAGACACTGCCCGCTCCAAACCCTGCCGTGGACCCTGCCGGGATCGTCAGCACCACGGATGCGGCACCCGCTGTGATAGTTCGAACCTGAATCGCACCGGTCGACGCGTTGTAGCGCACATTGATTCCGCTTGTCGGATCTGCACCGACAGTCGAGCCAGCTGAGCTCTTGAGAAGTAGCCCCACCCACGTATTCGGGTTGGTGCTCAACTGCGTGACCGTGGTGCCTACCTCTTGGTTGACGGCGCCAGCGGCACCGGCTCCAAGCGACCATACCGAGGAACTCGACCCAAACGTGCCAGTGAGCACTCGAGCCGCAACAGGCCCGGTAATCGACTGCAAAGGCTTCAGGAAACCGATCGGTCCAACCCACGGATGTGTTGCATCCGTAATGTTCGCGCTGGTGAATACGCCGTTGTTGTTGCGATTGAAATCATCGAGAATCGTCGGGGTGGCGCTCGGAGGAGCGATTACCGCAACGCCGCCAGCGAGTTCGTCAGCACCGATTTCGAAGCCA
>JAYWAI010000286.1:0-1710 GCA_043782545.1 Acidimicrobiia bacterium | reverse complement strand
TCAGGGTCGCCAACGCCAACGACAGAACGAGCACGTCGCCAACCGGATATGCCATCGAAATAGCAAGCTCAAAACTCGAATTTGCCTGCGCATGAAAGGCAGGCCCGAGCACCAGCGCCCAACTCACAAACAACGTCGAGCCAGCAATCACCAATCCATCAGTCACCGATCGCCACGTCGACAACAGCGCTTCACGGCCGGTGTCCATCAATACCACTGCGGCCATGGTGAAGGGAACAAACACGACAAACCCAATATCGGCCGGGCCAGGAAAGGGCGGTTCGGCGGCTTTGAAGATCGCGT
Source organism: Acidimicrobiia bacterium (assembly GCA_043782545.1). Lineage (GTDB taxonomy): Bacteria > Actinomycetota > Acidimicrobiia > Acidimicrobiales > JBBRKR01 > JBBRKR01. The sequence continues at coordinate 1,407 of JAYWAI010000286.1, read as the reverse complement.
AGTACAACCAAACGGCCTGACCACACCCCCAACACGTTGTCCCGACGGCGAGACAGAGCCAGCTTTGGCGAGCGCGCCCCGCAGGCGTTTGCGCCAAACCCTTGCGGAGGCACAGTGCCCCGGCAGCGAGCGCAGCAAGAGTTTGCACAGCGTTTGTCATTGGCCCTCGTAACCATTCGGGTAACACGTCACCGAAATGGAGCAAGCCGAAAATCATCCATATCACGAGCGCACCAAATGCGCTCACACGGAATCTACGAATTGGGCTCATACCTAACCAGAAGCATCGGCATCTGAACGGTCAACTTGACGATTGATTCATGCGGCCCGCTAGTTTCCGACCATGACTAACGACATCCGAGTCGGCTTTGTAGGTGCTGGTTTGATCGCCACGTACCACTCCAAGTCGCTTCGCCGAGCCAAAGCGCCGATCGAACGTGGGCTGGTCTTTGATACCGACGACGACCGGATGACGAGGTTCGCTGCGGCCAGCGGCCACACTGTTGGGATCTCGGCAGCCGAGGTCATCGCCGATTCCGATGCCGTGTATATCTGCACATGGACGTCAGAGCATTTGGTACTCATCGAGCAAACCGCCGCCGCTGGCAAAGCAGTCTTTTGTGAGAAGCCGCTTGCCCTCAACCTGGCCGACGCCCGGCGAGCCACCGATGTAGTCACCGCTGCGGGCATTACTCACCAATGCGGTCTGGTGTTGCGCCACTCCCCCGCTTTCTTGGGATTACGGCGCATCATCGACGATCCGCGCAGCGGTCGATTGCTCACGTTGGCATTCCGGGATGATCAATTCATTCCAACGCAAGGTCACTACGCCTCAAATTGGCGCGGTGATGTCGCCAAAGCCGGGGCGGGCACTCTTATGGAGCATTCGATTCACGACGTCGACATGATCGAATTTTTGGGCGGACGCATTGCCAACGTGTCAGCACGTACAAGGACCAACCACGCCATTGCGGGTATCGAAGATTTGGCCGTCGCTTCGTACGAATTCGTTCCAGACGATCGGGGCAATTCGGCGCTCGGCACATTGACATCGGTATGGCATGACGTGCTCGACCGACCCAGTTTGCGGCGTGTGGAGGTATTTTGCGAACGGGCTTGGGCAGCGTTAGATACCGATGACTGGTTCGGTCCTGTGGATTGGGTGATCGACGGCGTAGGCCATGGCAGTTGGAACCATTCCGAGCTCACCAGCGCCGCAGCGGCCGAGCTGGCTAACGCCGGTCGGGCGACCAATCCAGATCTCGACTTCATTCACGCGGCGCAGAATCGCGTGTCGTCACATCCAGATTTCAGCGTCGCATTGCGGGCCCATGCCGTGTGTGAGGCCATGTATTCATCTGCGGACGGAGGTGGAAAAGTCACCACCGTTGTGTAGCCGTGGTTTCA
>JAYWAI010000285.1:0-1717 GCA_043782545.1 Acidimicrobiia bacterium | reverse complement strand
ATTCATCGGCGGGTGTTATTCGGTTCTGAATAGGTAAAGCTCCCTACAAGCCGTACTTAACCAAATCTTTAATAAAATGGATGGTAAATCCTTCATATAGCGACATTTACCGTGTCTTAACCACCCGGGGCGGCGCCTGCCGCCGTGTTTGACGCTTCGCCTAAAGTGTCTATCGGCTGTTCGTCACGACGCATTTAGCTCCTGTGCGACCGTGCGAATTGCTCCCCGCCCGCGTAGCTCAGGGGATAGAGCGACGGTTTCCTAAACCGCAGGCCGCAGGTTCAAATCCTGCCGTGGGCGCAAACAAAATACCAGCTCAAAGCTTTGAAGGTTTTGAGGTAACAAGCAAAATCTCGAAAATGCCCATCCAAAAACCCATCTTTTGTAAAGGACTTGGGGTATGGTCACCCCGTGGCTGGCTCATTACGACAACGTGGCGAAGATTCATGGGAGCTGCGGGTTCACGCTGGCCGTGACGAAACCACGGGAGCGAAGCGCTACGTCACCCGCACCGTGCGAGGTCGAAGGCGGGCCGCCGAGCTGGCTTTGGCCAAATTGGTCACAGAGGTCGAGGAAGGCTCGGTATCGGCCCGAAATGGCACAGTCAGGGAACTTTGCGATCGCTGGTTTGAGTACGCCTCGCCCGGCCTATCGCCCACGGTTGCACCCGAATACCGCCGAATTCTGGACCAACGTGTCCTGCCGAAATTTGGCAGCACGCCTTTGCGTCGACTTCGCACGTCAGAACTTGACACCTGGTACGCGATGCTGAGCCAAAATGGCGGACAGCGTGGCCAGCCGCTGGCCGCCAATTCCGTCCACCGAATCCACGCAGTCTTGCGACGGGCACTCAACCAAGGCGTCAAGTGGGGCTGGATCGCCATCAACCCCGCTGCCGCCGCCACTCCCCCAAAGCTTCATCGGATCTCGATCTCGGTACCCAGCGCTCAAGAAATCGGCGAACTCATTCACAGAGCGACCGAGGTCAACCCGGGCCTGCCGGTGTTTTTGCGACTGGCGGCAATCAGTGGGGCACGACGCGGCGAGATGTGTTCCATTCGATGGCGACACATCGACTTCGACGCTGGGGCATTGCATATCCAAAACGCCATCATCATGGTGGCCGGCAAAACGATCGAAAAGGACACGAAAACTCACGCTGAACGTCGAATGCGTCTCGACCAACGAACCCTCGAGGTATTGCGCGACTACCGGTCGCTATTGGATTCGATCGTGCCCGCCCCCGAGCAACACAGGCGCGACATGTATGTGTTTTCCCACGACCCAGAAGGCCAAATACCTTGGCGACCTGACTACGTCACCACGGCATTTGGACGCCTGGCCCGTCAGCAACAACTCGACGGACTCAGGTTGCACGACCTTCGCCATTTCTCGGCGACGACCATGCTCGCCAATGGTGTCGACATCCGAACCGCGTCGGGCCGCCTAGGCCATGCCAACACATCGACAACGCTCGACGTGTACAGCCACTTTGTGAAAGCCGCCGACGACCGCGCCGCCGACACCCTCGCCAGTATCATCGACGCCCTCTAATCCGTTTCTAGCGGTCTCGAATTCGCAGTCGAACGACCTCAAGAACTTGGCTTGCTATCGATATTGCCTTCCGAGCGTCGGCCGTTCTCGCCTCGTCAAGGTCGCCTGGATAGCGGCCATCTATAGCCCATCGCGTGAGTTCCGGCAGTTCGATGTGGGCAAA
>JAYWAI010000284.1:0-4607 GCA_043782545.1 Acidimicrobiia bacterium | reverse complement strand
GATGTCGCGTCGGGCATCGGTGAGGTCGTAGGCGAAATGCGTCACCCTTAGGTCGTCAAGCGCCACATCAGATGCAATCGCCCGATGCGATGCGTCGTCCTTGAAGTGATACGCCTCTTGCCCGACCAGGTACACCCCGCCCGAACCAACCAGCCCAACACGCATCTCACTCAACGGGCGAACGACCGGCGCTAGCGCGGCGAGTGGCTCCTCCACCGCCCATCGATATGGCGTAAACCCAAGGGATTCGTACCGTTCACGTGTGCGGGCCAAATAGTCGGCCGGGGCAACCAACGGTGGGGTACCAATAACAACACCAGTCATCCCGTCACCGTACGCCACAATTGGTGGGCATGCCTGACACCCTCACCCGACGCGAACTCAAGATTGGACCACTCACGCTGCCCGTGCCGGTGGTTTTGGCGCCCATGGCTGGCGTGACCAATGCGCCATACCGGGCGCTGTGCCGTCATTACGGCGCGGGTCTGTACGTGAGTGAAATGGTGCAGTCGCGGGCGTTGCTCGAAGGCAGCGAGCGCACGATGCGCATGGTGCGATTCGGTGTTGACGAAACGCCTCGGAGCATCCAACTCTACGGCACCGATCCCGTGATCATTGCCGACGCCGTGCGCAAGTTGGTGGGTGAGTTGGGCGTCCAACATATCGACATGAACTTCGGTTGCCCGATGCCCAAAGTGACTCGTCACGGCGGCGGATCAGCCGTGCCTGCCAAGCCCAAGTTGTTGCAACGCATTGTGCGCGCCGCGGTTGCCGCGGCCGCCGACGTGCCGCTCACACTCAAATTTCGCATTGGCCTGCACGACAATCTCATCACGTTTCTCGACACCGGTCGCATTGCCGAGGCCGAAGGCGCTGCCGCCATTTCCCTCCATGCCCGTACCACCGCACAGCTGTATTCTGGCCACGCCGCATGGGCTCGCATTGCCGAATTGAAGCAAGCCGTCACCACTATTCCAGTGCTCGGCAATGGCGACATATGGGAGGCCGCCGACGCCCTCAAGATGATGGCCGCGACTGGTTGTGATGGCGTCGTTATCGGCCGCGGATGTCTAGGCCGGCCCTGGCTCTTTGGCGATCTGGTCGATGTATTCAATGATCCGACGCACAAGCCCGTGGCGCCGGTCTTCGGTGTTGTTGCCGATGTGATGCGCACCCATGTGCGACTGTTGTGTGAGCACTTTGCTTCCGAGCGCGGCGTGCGCGACTTTCGTCGTCATGCCGGCTGGTATCTCACGGGTTACCCCGTCGGCGCCGAGGTTCGTCAACGCATTGGCCTGGCGTCCACCATTAGTGAAGTCGATGAAATTTTGGGCAGCGTCAACCCCACTATTGAATTGACGCCCGGCGGCGAACGCTTCGCTCGCGGCCACACGCGCGGCCCCCAACACGTGGTGCTCCCCGAGGGCTATCTCGACCATCTCGACGATGACGCTGTGCCCAGCGCGCTTGGCGAAACCGAATCATCCGGAGGTTGATAATGAGACTCATTCTCGGATCCAGCTCGCCGCGTCGGCGCGAGCTCCTCACCACTGCAGGCCTCGAATTCGAAATTGTTGTGTCCGATATTGACGAGACACTCCGTAACGGCGAGTCATGCGAGACGTATGTGGAGCGCCTGGCGAGGGGCAAGGCCGCTGCGGTCGCCGCTCGCGTCGGCCGCGACGCCGTCGTCATTGGTGCCGATTCGACGGTCGACGTGGATGGTGTGTCGTTGGGCAAACCGTCGGGCCGCCGGGAAGCAACCCACATGATGAAGTTGCTTTCTGGCCGCGATCACGTGGCCCACACTGGCGTGGCCGTGGCTCACAATGGTGATGTCCAGTCGGTTGTGGTGAGCACTGTTGTCTCTTTCATCACGCTCGACGACGCCACCATCGAGTGGTACGTCAATCAGACCGACCCCTACGACAAGGCTGGCGGCTACGGATTGCAAGGCATCGCCGGCCAATTTGTGACCTCGATTCATGGCTCTGCCAGCAACGTTGTCGGCCTACCATTGGCCCAAACCTTGGCCCTCATCAATCAGGTCGTGGCCTCGGCGAGCTAAGGGTCCAGAAAAATTTCGTTAGCACTCGCGGTCTGCGATTGCTAACGCGCCCTCGGCGTAGCTAGAGTTAGCACTCGACCCATGAGAGTGCTAACTCCCCCGGAGGAAACGCAATGAATTTGCAACCACTCGACGACCGTATTGTCGTCAAGCCCAATGAAGCCGAAGCCAAGACCGCATCAGGTCTTGTGATTCCTGACACCGCCAAGGAGAAGCCCCAGTTGGCTGAAGTCCTGGCTGTTGGCCCCGGCCGACGCAGTGATCACAGCGGCGAGATCATCCCGATGGACGTCAAAGTTGGCGACACCGTGGTGTTTTCCAAGTACGGCGGCACCGAGATCACCGTTGACGGCGAGGACGTTCTCGTTCTCAACGCTCGCGACGTTCTTGCCATTCTGAAGAAGTAGTTCAACATGGCAAAAATGTTGAAGTTCGATGATGAGGCGCGCCGCGCCCTTGAGGCAGGTGTCAACAAGCTCGCTGATGCGGTCAAAGTGACACTCGGGCCGAAGGGTCGCAACGTCGTCCTCGATAAGAAATTTGGCGCCCCCACAATCACCAACGATGGCGTGTCCATCGCTCGTGAAGTTGAGCTGGATGACCCCTTCGAAAACATGGGCGCACAGCTCGTCAAAGAAGTGGCCACCAAGACCAACGACGTGGCCGGCGACGGCACCACCACCGCCACCGTGTTGGCTCAAGCACTTGTACATGAGGGCCTTCGCAATGTGACCGCGGGTGCCAACCCTATGGGCCTCAAGAAGGGCATCGAGAAGGCAGTCGCCGCCGCTGTTGCGAGCATTAAAGCTCAATCAACGGAAATCGACGACAAGTCTGAGATCGCCCAAGTTGCCACCATCTCTGCTGCCGATTCTTCGGTTGGTGCGGTTATCGCCGACGCCATCGATCGCGTTGGTAAAGACGGCGTGGTAACGGTTGAAGAGTCCAACACCTTTGGTATGGATCTCGAGTTCGTGGAAGGCATGCAGTTCGACAAGGGCTACTTGTCGCCGTACTTCGTGACCGACCAAGAGCGCCAAGAAGCCGTGCTGACTGACCCGTACATTGCCTTCATCAATGGCAAGGTATCCACTGTGCAGGCCATGTTGCCGTTGCTCGAAAAAGTCATGGCGTCTGGCAAGCAATTGCTCATCATCGCCGAGGACATCGAAGGCGAAGCACTGGCCACCCTGGTGGTCAACAAGATCCGTGGCACGTTTAGCTCAGCCGCCGTGAAGGCTCCTGGCTTCGGCGATCGTCGTAAGGCCATGATGGCCGACATGGCGATCCTCACCGGTGGCCAAGTCATTTCGGAAGAAGTTGGCCTCAAGCTCGACACCGCCACGCTCGACCTGCTGGGCAGGGCCAAGAAAGTCATCATCACCAAAGACGAGACAACCATCGTCGACGGTGCCGGTGATGAGTCTGAAGTCAAGGGTCGTGTCAATCAGATCAAGGCTGAAATCGAAAACACCGATTCCGATTGGGATCGCGAGAAGCTCCAAGAGCGTCTGGCGAAACTGGCCGGCGGCGTTGCCGTGGTCAAGGTTGGCGCTGCCACCGAAGTTGAGCTCAAAGAGAAGAAGCACCGCATCGAAGACGCCCTGTCGGCCACTCGTGCAGCCATCGAAGAAGGCGTGGTCGCCGGTGGCGGCACCGCATTGCTTCGGGCTCGCGTTGCGGTCGCCGAAGTTGTCGCGTCGCTCACAGGCGATGAGGCCACTGGCGCCAAGGCAGTGTGGACCGCTCTTGAAGCCCCAGCACGTTTGATCGCCGAAAACGCAGGCCACGAAGGTGCCCTAGTCGTACGTGAAGTGCAAAGCCTCACTGGCTCGATGGGCTTCAACGCCGCAACCGGCGAATACGAAGACCTCGTGAAAGCCGGCGTTATCGATCCTGCCAAGGTGACTCGTGCCGCGTTGCAAAACGCAGCGTCGATCGCTGCTTTGGTGCTCACCACCGAATGCCTCGTGGCAGACAAGCCTGAGAAGGCTGGCTCTGGCGCTCCTGGCGGCGGTATGGGTGGCATGGGCGGTATGGGTGGCATGGGCGGCATGATGTAACCAGCCCTGCTTTGTGCAGATGGCTGATTGCAAGCTCAAAGTTGTTTGATGGCCCGGGCGTTTCGCCCGGGCCATCACCCGTTTTCGGTCGGGTTTACGAGCTGCGTTGCCGAGCTCAGCTGACGAGCCCAGCGGGCACGGTCCACGGTCCGAGTGGGTCGGTGATCGAGGCTTTGAGAATCGCTCGTGTCTGCTCGGCGCTTATGCGTCGGCGAGCAAGGTCGGCGAGGGTGACGGCGCCATGGCGTTTGGCGAGCCGTTCGCCGTCGGGGCCGTACACGAGCGGCACGTGCTGGTAAATCGGTGTTGGGTAGCCGAGCAATTGTTGGAGGGCCACCTGGCGCGGCGTGGTGAAACGCAGGTCGTCGCCGCGCACGATCTCTTCGATGCCTTGCGCAGCGTCATCGACTACGACAGCCAGGTTGTAGGCAGGTGCGCCGTCATTGCGACGAATGATGAAATCGTCAACTGGGCCA
>JAYWAI010000283.1:0-1730 GCA_043782545.1 Acidimicrobiia bacterium | reverse complement strand
GCGGCTTTTGGAGCCCCGACCGGTGTGTCGCTGGCAGCCAACGGACAGGTTGTGTATTCGTCGAATCTTTCTGGCCAAATCAACATGCTGGTGGACGTGCAGATCAATTTGACATCTTCGTCAAGTATCTCTGGTCAAGGCGTTTCGATCATACCCACGCAGTTCATTCCGACCAGAGCAATTGACACCAGGTCCACGGCACCTGGCGCCCAAAATATCGCCTCAATCGGCTTTGGGACCATTGGCAACGAACCGTTGTCGCCCACGGTTCAGGCCAGCCCGCTGAAGGCAATTCCCCTCAAAGCCATTCCGTTGAAAGCGATTTTGCTGGACTCGATTCCACTCAAGGCCATATTGCTGTCGCAAATCCCGGTCGACTACCCCGGCGGTTGGCAGGCACTGCTTTCGGGCACCGCAATGGCCGGCAAACCTTTGCAGACCGTCACATTTTTCGACGTGTTGAATCTGGGAACGGCCACCCCGGCCGCTATCAACGATTTGCCGTTTGGTGCGCTGGATCTGTCATCGACGCCCCTCAAAGCAATTGCGTTGGCATCGGTCGCCCTCGGCGCCACACCCCTCAAAGCAATTCCATTGCCGTCAACAGTGCCAGGTGCCACGGTGCTTGACCAGTGGTGCTCCGTGATTGTTTCGAACGGCTTGAACTGTCTCAGTGATTTTGGCATCGATCCATCGCTGCCATCGAGCGGCGATGCCATTTCGCTTGTGTCGCTGAGCCTGGCCGGAGTACCGCTGAAGGCCATTCCGTTGAAGGCCATTCCGTTGAAGGCCATTGACCTGTCAGCGTCGCCCCTCAAGGCCATTCCGTTGAAGGCCATCAATTTGGAGGCCTCGCCGCTCAAGGCGATTCCGTTGAAGGCGATTGTCTTGGCGTCGTCGCCGCTCAAAGCGATTCCGCTCAAGGCCATTCCTTTGAAGGCAATCGATATTTCGCCCTCGCCGCTCAAAGCAATCCCGCTTAAAGCCATCGCCAACGTGGCGACCATGGTTGATTGCACAAAGGTTGACTGCACGGCGACGTCAGTCGACACTTTGGAAACGGCAGCATCGGTGTTGCCAGCCTCAGCAATTCTGGATGGCGTCACACTCGAGACCCTGGTCAATTCGGTGGCTGCGGCCACGATTGCGGCCTATACGTTGGGCGATCTCAAGGAGTACGGCACGGCGACAATTGGGGACCTCGTTCAAGCACTCACCGACAACACTTACACGTTCGGGGATCTGCTCAAAGCTCTGATTCCTGTGCAGGATTACCCGTGGCAAGACGTCAACTTGGCCGCTACGCCTGACCTCCGGGTGGCCGCCACGCAGCCAGGCGCCGGCGGCTTGGCCAGTGCGTTGATTCACTACACCGTTGACATCAATGTGATGGCGGCCACGCCCTACACCGCGTCGTCGCTGACCAGTATTGGACTTCTCGCTTCGTACCAATTTGTGCCGGGGTCCTTGATGCTGCGTCACAACGGCGTCGACACACCTTTGCTGGGCTCGTTGTCCACCGATGTTGCCACACCGTTCGCGGCGGGTTTCCAAAATGGTGATCAGATTTCCTTCGATGTCATACCCGGTCTGGATCTGGGATCGGGCAACACGAGCGTCGACATGACAGCGCTGACCGTATTGCATCGCAACGCGACGTATGTGACCAACGTTGTTGGTCAATGGGAAGAACCCAACAACACCCTCGCCACTGCGTACTCGATCAACCC
>JAYWAI010000282.1:0-1731 GCA_043782545.1 Acidimicrobiia bacterium | reverse complement strand
GGATGGCATCGGACCGTGCGCGCCGGGTCCAATTCGCGTCGCGGTCCGTGACGCAACGCCCTGCCATGGTCAGGCCCCGCCAATCGGTTCGTCAATACGACTACTGAGGGATGCGGCTGCTCTGAGTCTGGAATAGTTCAGCGGCGGTAGCGTCGCCCGCTAGTGTTTCGCCGCGGTTCGCCGCGAAATTGACCAAGCGGTTCGCCGCAATACTTGGTGGCCCTGCGGGGGTGTAGCTCAGTTGGCAGAGCGCTACGTTCGCAATGTAGAGGTCGAGGGTTCGATTCCCTTCACCTCCACCGCATCGGCCAACCCTTTGTTGTCGAGACCAACAAAGGGGAACTTCACAGCACAGCTGCTTTGCGATACACGAGTCGCTCTACTATCGCTGTCATGACGACTCTTGAGCTTCCGAAACTGGACCCCGACGACATCCGTCTTGGATCGCTTGAATTTTGGGGGCGCGACGATTCGTATCGTGAAGCAGCTTTTCTAGCGTTGCGCGACAACGCTCCGGTGTCATTTCATGCCGAGGAAGCATTCGACGCTGCGATGATCAATCCTGGCCCCGGTTTCTGGTCAATTACTCGGCATGCGGACGTCTGGGCGGCAAGCCGCAATCCAGAACTTTTTCAATCTGGTCGCGGGGTCAATATCGGCGACATGCCCATCGAGATCGCCGAATTTTTTGGTTCCATGATTGCCATGGACGACCCCAGGCACGCTCGTCTTCGTCAAATTGTGCAGCGGAGTTTCACGCCAAAAATGGTGGCCAAAATCGAAGACGACGTTCGTCGTCGAGCGCATGATTTGGTGGCCGACGTTGCAGAAATAGGTGCATGCGATTTTGTGGCCAACCTGGCGGCCCCACTGCCGCTCCAAATTATTTGCGACATGATGGGAATTCCGGCCAGCGACCACCATCGCATGTTCGAATTGACCAACGTCATTTTGGGAGTTGGCGACCCTGAATTTGGGCAGACGCTGGAGGCGCTGATGTCGGCGGCGCTGGAGATGTTCAACTACGCACAGGAGCTCGGTACCGCCAAAGCTGCCAACCCCGGTGATGACATGGTCAGCGCACTCATGACCGCAAACCTCGACGGCGAATCGCTCACACCGCAAGAGTTTGGTTCGTTCTTCATCCTGTTGGTGGTCGCTGGTAACGAGACGACTCGCAATGCCATCAGTCATGGGATGAAATTGTTGACAGACAACCCCGATCAGCGCGCCAAGTGGATGGCTGATTTCGACACACTGGCGCCAAGTGCGGTTGAAGAAATTGTGCGGTGCGCGACACCCGTGATTCACTTCCGGCGTACGGCAACCCGCGACACGGAAATTGGCGGCGTAAAAATTTCCGAAGGGCAAAAGATTGTGCTGTGGTACAACTCGGCCAACCGCGACGACAAGATTTTCGCCAATCCATTTGAGTTCGATGTGGCCCGCGACAATCGTCAACACACCGGGTTCGGCGCCGGTGGCCCTCATTTTTGCCTCGGTGCCAACTTGGCCCGCCGCGAAATAACCATGGTGTTTCGGGAAATCTTCACCCAAATTCCCGACCTCGTGATTTCGGGCTCGCCCGACCGCTTGCAATCGGCGTTTATTAACGGCATCAAACGGCTGCCGTGTGAATTCACGGCCCGTTAGAGGGACCGGGTCCGCTGTGCCGCTCGGCATTGCGCCATACCCACTAGGTTCTTGCCGTGGTCGAACGCGCTGAGCCGC
>JAYWAI010000281.1:0-1731 GCA_043782545.1 Acidimicrobiia bacterium | reverse complement strand
CGCCCATGGATCCGAAAAAGTGTGCGTCGCCAAATGCGAATATTCCTCCATCACTTGCCACCAACCAGTAGCCGTTGCCAGTAGGCGTTGCCGCCATGCCGACGATTAGTTTGTTGAGTTTCGTCGCTCCAGTGGACCCTTGAAACGCCGCGTCGCCAAACGAGAATATTCCTCCGTCGCTGGCCACTAGCCAGTAGCCATTGCCGGTCGGCGTCGCCGCCATTCCCACAATCGGTTTGTTGAGATGCATCCCTCCCGCCGAACCGTAAAAGGCAGCGTCTCCGAAACTAAATACGCCACCATCTTGAGCGGCCAACCAGTAGCCCAATTTTGACGGCGTTCCCGCCGCGCCGACGACCGGTTGATTCACTGGTGGCGTAACGTCGCCAAACTTCAGGTAGTCGTTAAACGGCGTCACGTTGCCCTGAGCGCTGGCCGTCCAATAGCCGTTGAGTGGGGCGGCCAGGGCGGCATCGATTTGCAGTCGCCCGTGCAAAAAATCGGTACCCGTGCCAGGAATCGGCGTGGCGGTGTTTTCGAGCCGCTTCTTGATTCCAGCGGACGTGATGCCAGGGAATGCTGCTTTGATCAGTGCCGCGGCGCCGGCCACATACGGTGCCGAAAAGGACGTGCCGCGCACGACGGTGGTGCCGCCCCCGGGGGCGAGCGCAGTGACGTAATCGCCTGGCGCGGCAAGGTCAACCCAAGGTCCGCGATACGAGTAGTAGGCCAGGCTGTCGGTGCTGTCGGTCGAAGCAATACCCATCACGCCAGGTTGGTCGGCGGGAAATTGAGGAATTGTCGGATCGATGCCGTAGCCAACGGCATTGCCCGCCGCGGCCACGATGAGCGCACCTTTGGCTTGGGCGTACACAATGGCGTCAGCTACGGCCTGGCTAAAAGCGCCTTGCAGCGACAAGTTCATGATGTCAACGCCATTGTCGGCGGCACACCGAATACCCATGGCAACATCCGCCGCGCTACCCACACCACTCGTCAGCACTCTGACGCTCAAGATGCGCGTATCCCACCCAATGCCGGCCATGTCCAGCCCGTTGTTGGGCGTCGCTGCAATGATGCCGGCCACTTCGGTGCCATGCTTGCGGTCATCTTGGGAGCTGGGGTACAAACCGCACCCGGCGATCATGTCGACCTTGCCAACCAGATCGGGGTGGGTGACGTCGACGCCAGAATCCAGCACTGCGACACGGATCGACGCGCTGCCATGCGTACGGGCCCAGGCTCCCGATGCGCCGATTTTGTTGAGCGCAAACTGCGACGGCACTTGGGGATCATTCGGCGTGTTAAGCAGCGGCATCGCACGTGGCATCGCACGTGGCATCGCGGCCACGAGCGGCGAAGCGATCGAGGTCGAGTACATCGGCGTGTCGTACTCGGCCCACACCGTGGCCGGGTCGGCTCGTATCGCAGCCAGTGTCGCTGGAGCGTCGCTGGTAGAAACCTCGATTGCGAATGTGCCTGCCGCAATTTCGTGCGTGGTCACAACCTTGACAGCGGGTAGTAAACTGGAACGCACGACAATCTTCGACAGCTCGAACGCTCGATCCGGAGATGCCTGCGCCGAGGCTGCCGGCCATATCAGCGCTGTCGTCCCAACGGCGAGCGCCAGGACGCAGCTAGCGACGCTACCTCGGCTACGACAATTGGAAAACCACATACCGATCATCTTCGCCGATCACACGAGCCGAATCAGTCAACGCTTAAAAAAAA
>JAYWAI010000280.1:0-4639 GCA_043782545.1 Acidimicrobiia bacterium | reverse complement strand
GCACAGCCGGTACAACGCCCGCGTTCTGGGGGCACAGCCGGTACAACGCGCCCGTTCTGGGGGCGCAACCGGTACAACGACGCGGCCGTTCTGGGGGCACGCTCCGTACGACCCCGCCCGGGCAACTAACGACAAGCCGCAGCGCCTCAATCGGCGAGCCAGCGGGGTTTCATGTTGGGGTAGGCGCCGGTATCGAGCCCGCTGGGACCGTACTGGTTGTACACATACCAACCAGCAGCGGCGACCATGGCGGCATTGTCAGTACACATGCGTCGGCTCGGCAAAAACCCGTGCACACCATCTTCGGTGCACGCATCCAGAAACTGCAATCGCAATTGACTATTGGCGGCAACGCCGCCTGCCAAACACATGCCTTTGGCACCAATCGAGCGCGATGCCCGACGAGCCTTGATCAACAACACATCGACCACCGCTTGTTGGAACGATGCCGCCACATCGGCATTCGACGCGTCGGGATTTTTGCGGACGTAGTTGATCACCGATGTCTTCAATCCGCTGAAAGAAAAATCGAGCCCATCATGCAACATGGCGCGGGGAAAGTTGATCGCCGCTGGGTCGCCCAATTCGGAAATCGAATCAATGGCCGGCCCGCCCGGGTAGCCCAAGCCGAGGAACCGAGCCACCTTGTCGAACGCTTCGCCGGCCGCGTCATCGATGGTTGACCCGAGCAACCGGTATTCGCCGTGGTTGCGCATCTCGATCAACATCGTGTGCCCACCCGACACCAAAATCACCAGAAGTGGCAATTCCAAATTGGGGTCTTCCAAGAACGCCGCATACAGGTGCGCTTCAAGGTGATTGACGGCCACGAAAGGCTTATCCCACACCAATGCCAGGGCTTTTGCGGCGCTCACACCCACCAGCAACGAGCCAATCAAACCGGGGCCGACGGTCGCAGCAACGACGTCAATCGCGCTGTCGTCGATGCCGGCTTCGACAATCGCTTGTGCGACGACGGGCGTCAATAGTTCGACGTGCGCCCGGCTGGCAACCTCTGGCACAACGCCACCAAAACGCGCATGTAAATCGATCTGCGTTGACACCACCGACGACAAGACTTCTGTGCCCGCTCGCACCAGCGACGCCGCGGTTTCATCGCAACTCGTTTCGATACCGAGCACGAGATCATTCATCGCTATCACCTTTGTCGTCCTCGCCGTCGGCATCGCCATCGTCGACGACGGAAATCGCATTTTCGATCGGGGCACCGATGCGATCGAGCCGTTCGAGATAGGCAGGTTGTGCCACATCATTGGCCCACATGATGAGCGCATCTTCACCAATGTCGGAGTAGTAATTTTTTCGGACGCCCGCCGGCACGAAACCAAATTTTTGGTACAACGATTTAGCGGCTTCGTTGGTCATACGCACCTCGAGCGTCAGGTCGAGCGCTCCACGTTCGATGGCCCGACGCACCAACACGTACAACAATCGCTCGGCGATTTTGTTGCCCTGCATCGCTGGATCAACGGCGATAGTGGCCACGTGTCCGTCACTTCCTTGGAACAACAGGCCCGCATATCCCTCCAGCCGACCTCGAAAAAAGCCGGCCAAATAGATGCGGCTCACCGTCATTTTCAGCTCACCGACATAGGTGGCTTGCGACCATGGTCGGTGGTACACCTGCTCTTCGATCTTGAGCACCGCACGCAAATGCTTGCGCGTCATCGTTCGAATTTCCAATGGCTCCAACTCGGATTGTGACGCCAACGCGATCGACATCACTGACGTTCCTGCCAATTAATTTCGGCGTCAGGCTGCCGCAAATACAAAGGCTGTAAATCCCAGGAATTCACCCATTGCTCACGCAGAGCCTGCGAGTGCGCAAGTTGCACTAACGCCGAGGCACTCGGCATCGACAAACCCTGCTCAGCGATTTCGGCACTCTCAACCTGGCTCAACACGTCGCGGTATCGCAACGCCCCGTCGCCGACCAACAGGTAGCTCTCGGCTTCGGCTTGCAGTTCAATCACGAGTTCTTCTGGCGTCTCGCAGCGGTACTCGCCAATACGTTGCACGCCACCCGGCGCCGACACATAGTGGGCCGTAAAGACCTCGCCCCGTTTCGCATCGAGCACCGACACGATTCGACGGCTCGAATGCCGCACCGGCATCGCCAAAAGATCCAACGACGCCGCGCCGATCATTGGCACTCGCAACGCCGATGCGATGGCTTTCGCGGTAGCGATGCCGACGCGCATTCCCGTGAACAATCCGGGCCCCACATCCACGGCAATGCAGCTAATTTCGCGCAACGAAATTCGGGCTTGGCGACACACAAACTCGATCGCCGGTGTGACGCTCTCGGCATGTTGACGCCCCCGCGCCGAATGAAAAGAAGCCAGCACTCCCTCGTGACCACCAATGGCCACGCCGACTTGAGGTGACGCGGTATCGATGCCCAAGATCAGCATGCCCAACGCTCCAGGGTCGCGGCCATGCCGACGACCCGCGATGCCCATTTTGAACCGACCTGCACGAGCGTCATCGTGCGTACGTCGTCATCGTCATCGTCGTAGTCCATTTGTATCTCTAGGTAATCACTCGGCAACACCGGACTGATGACATCGCCCCATTCGATCAACGTGACCGACCCGTCGTCCAACAATTCAGCCAATCCAAGGTCGAGCGCTTCGTGCAGCTGGTCGAGCCGATAGACGTCGAGGTGGTGCAATCGCACGCGCCCGTCGTAGGTGTTCACCAGTGTGAAAGTGGGCGACGTAATTCGATCGTGAATTTCGAGGCCGGCTGCGAAACCGCCAGCAAAACAGGTCTTACCCGCACCCATGTCTCCCGCTAAAACAATGAGGTCGCCCGGTTGTGCGACCTCGGCGAGCAACGCGGCGATCTCGCGTGTCTCCTCTGGAGAAGCCGACCGAATTTTCATTGCCGGCCTTGGTAACACGAGGGTCGCGAGTTCTCGTTCATTCGTGTTCCAGAATACCACCGGCTGCCATTTGATCGATCGCCCGATTGATCTTCGCGGCGCTCACCGATCGCGACGTACCCAGCGTTTGCGCAAAGAAACTCACCCGCAATTCCTCAATCATCCAACGAATTTCCACAACATCGGTGGTGACCGCAGAGCGCTCCATCGCCGCCAGCGTGCTGGCGTAGCGATTTTCCAAAACGTTAATCTCGCGGGCTTTTGCCCGATCGTTCAGCGGGTCGACCATCACCTTGTCGATACGTTTATTTACTGCTTGTACATATCGGTGCACATCCAGCAATCGGAAAGTGCCACTCGCGCTGACGAAACCGGGTGCCAACAGCCGATCCAGGTGAGCCAAAATTTCATTCGCCGAGACCTGCGCGGCGGCAGCGGTGAGATCTTCGACGCGCAATCGGGCCAGGGCGGCTTCAGAGAAAATCATGCCGACGTCCCCCAATGCCATCGCGGCGATGTCAGCCAGCTTATTTCGAGCCGCCGACTGCAACACCGAAAACGAGGTGCCGTCACGAGGCAAGTCACCGTGTTCGGAGATCACGAAATCAGCCGCCGCCAACACGCAGTCGTTGGTCATTTCGGCAATCGACACGCGAGCGTGCCGAGCGATCGTGAGTTTGATCTGATTGGAGAGATTTCGGTCAAGCGCCTTGCGCGAAATCGGGACAGTGATCAGCAATAGCCGACGCACGCCCAGGCGCATCGACCGCTCTTGCAATTCTCGATTGGTAACAACGCGGATCGACACGCTTTCACCGGTATCGAGCAGAGTTAGATACCCACGCACCGCAATGCCATCACGATGGCCATCGAGCACATCTGGAAGCCCGCCGAAATCCCAACTCACAATTCCTGCCCGTTCAACGCCCCGAAATGTGTCGACAATTGCCTTCCGCAAATCGACACCCAGCAAACTGTTGAGTGCCACAAGGTCTTTGCCCAAGGCAATACACGACCCGCTCGAATTCTCGACTGAAAACGTCACGCGCAAGTGATCGGGTAACGAACCCACATCAATGTCAGACGCGGCAATTCGTTCGCCGCCGATTTCCGACAGGACGATCGCCAACCCAGTCGGCAGATCATGAGGCAGCTCTCCGAACTGAGCGACAACTCGTTGCGCGGTGTCGGCGATCGGCACAAAAAGCCGTCGGAATTGTTTCGGCAACGATCGAATTAGTGCCTCGATTACCTCGACTCGTAGGCCCGGCACTTGCCACCAGAACGCGGAGGGGTCCAGCTGGTTCAACGCCATGAACGGCACATGAACGGTCACGCCGTCCTGCTCATGGGACGCGTCAAATAGATAGCTGACGGTCAAGCTCAAGCCGGCTTGGACCCATACTTCGGGGTAGTCCAGCGCACTCAAACTCCGACCGTCGTTGGTCAATACCTCCATGGTCAACGTCAACAGGTCGGGCCGCTGACGCCGTTCATCTTTCCACCACTTGTCGAAGTGTCGAGCCGAGACCACAGAAGCCGGAACCCGCTTGTCGTAAAACGCGAACACGGCGCTGTCATCCACCAGATTGCCCCGTCGCACCCGATCGGCCATGAGCCTCACGTCCGCAATGAATTCGCGGTTAGCCGTCACGAATTTGTGATGAGTCGTCCACTCGCCATCCATCAGTGCATGTCGAATGAAGAACCACCGAGCCCCTTCGACGTCGA
>JAYWAI010000279.1:0-1738 GCA_043782545.1 Acidimicrobiia bacterium | reverse complement strand
GTCATTGGCACCGATCGCCGGATGACGGCACGTCTTGGCATCGGTGGCCGAGTTGGCCATGTCTTCCTGGTAACTCTTCCACGTCAATTTGGCGGCATCGAGTTGGTCGGCAATGGTTTTGACGTTGGCGGGATACACGCATCCTTCGCCTTGTTCTTGACCGTTGGCACCTTGGCCTGTCGACACGAAATCCTTGTACACAAAACAGTCCGCCTTGGTTTGCGGGTTGGCCCCCTGACCGGAAATTTGAGCGATGTAGTTGCCCAAGCTGGCGTGCGAGGTGCCAAAATATTGGGTCAGCAACGCGCCCTTGGCGGTGAGTTCCTTGGACAAATATGGGGCCTTGGAAGCCGCTCCGAAACTGGCGTCATAGGACGTGTTTTCGAGGTTGATCACGAACACGTGCTGCACTTTGGCCGGCCCCGGCGCTGTCGTCGTAGTCGCGATCGTGGTGGTCGTGGACGAATCCAGCGGTGCTGCGACGGTGGTCAAAGCGGTATTCGTGACCACGGGAACAGTCGTTGTGGTGGCGGCTGTTTTCGCGTTGCTGGAACACCCAGCAACGACCAATGACCCAGCAGCTACAGCAAGAATGATTCGACGCATTTCCGCAACCTATTGCACCAACATGAACAACGGGTGGATCGGAGCTTTCGAATTATCGAACGACCCGTGAACGCAACGCAGTCACATAGTCGTCGGCGAGTTGCCAGCGAGCGTCGGCGTGTTCGCGAGCTCTGGTGCCGTGGTCACCAGCTGCGGGATACGACCCCAGGAATTTTACGCCGCCGTGCTTGGTGTGAAGATCTCGAATGGCATCTGCCATGAGTTCGTCATCGATGTGGCCCTCGGCGTCAATAACGAAGCAGTAGTCGCCGAGCCCGCCGGCTTTGGTGGGCCGCGATTCGAGTTTCGTGAGGTTGATTCGACGTGCCGCGAACTCTTGCAAAATCGACAACAAGCTACCGGGCTCATCAGCTCGCTGGTATACCACGATCGTGGTTTTGTCGTGACCAGTGGCAGGGGGCACGACGTCGCGCCCAACTAATACAAAGCGCGTCTGGTTGCCTGGGTGGTCACCAATGTCAGCCGCGATGATGTCCAAGCGGTACAACGCCGCAGCCGCTCGGGGCGCAATCGCAGCTGCGCCAGGTAGGGCCTCTTCGCTGACAGTTTTCGCGGCTTCCGCCGTTGAGTTCGCCGCCTTGAGCACCGCCATAGGCAGCGTCCTTTTCAAATATTCGTAGCACTGTGCGGTGGCCACAGAAATCGACATCACGGCCGTCACGTCGGCCAACAACATTCCCGGCGGCCCCACCAAGCAGTGCTCGATATCCAAAACGACTTCGCGTTGGATCATCAACGAATGATTAAACACCAATTCGTCCTGCGTGAGATTGACGGTGCCCTCAATCGAGTTTTCGATTGCCACAAAGCCATGCTCAACGTCGCCGTTTTCGACCGCGGCCAACACGTCGGGCATAGTGCGCATTGGCAACAAGATGGCACTCAACAAGTCGGGTTGAGCCTTGGCGGCTTGCTCGGTAAAGGTTCCCAACGGACCCAGGAAAGCCACCCGCGCCCCGGTGGGCACGGTGAAGTTGGTCGTCGTTGTCTCTAGAGCACTCACAAACGGGCAGGATACAAAGGTGGACGAACAAACAGTGCGACGATTACTGGACGACGTCCGTAGTGGCGCATGCACGCCAGATGACGCAGTGGCCGAATTGCGGGCCTT
>JAYWAI010000278.1:0-4655 GCA_043782545.1 Acidimicrobiia bacterium | reverse complement strand
CTCAAGGCCAAGGAATACCTGTTGACCGGCGACCGGATTCCGCCCGAAGTAGCTGTCGAACTAGGTCTCGCCAATCGCGTTGTTCCCGATGCGGAGCTGATGACGCAGGCCATCGCATTTGCCCAACGGCTCGCCAAACAGCCGCATCAAGCGATTCAAGAAACCAAGCGCGCTCTCAACTTGCACATTAAGGCCGCAATTGCCATGGTCGCCCCATTTGCGCTCTCGGCTGAAGCGGAATCCTTTGCCACGCAAGACATTCGCAAAACCATCGAAGGCTTCAAAAAGAAGTAGCTAGCCAGCGATAAATGGGAACAAGCCGTCGGCACCGTTGGCATAAGCGGCGCGGCCGAGGTGCCGCCGCCACATGGCGGTCGAGCCGTATTCGTGCTGCCAGGCCCAGAGCCGTCGTGTGAATTGATGCAGCGGGTATTCACGGGTGACGCCCATCGCGCCGTGGGCCTGGTGCGCGCTCCGGGTGCCTTCGGCAATGGCCTCGTCGATGACGACGCGGGCCACCGTGAGGGCGGTGTCGACTCTTTGAAAATCGGTGAGAGCTCGCAGCGCGGTATCAGCGGCCATGGTTGCCCGCACTGAACATTGCGCCACCGCCATGAGGTGTCGTTGTACGAGTTGAAACGAAGCCACAGGTTTGCCGAATTGTTGGCGGTTGAGCGTGTAGTCGACGGTCATATCGGCAATACGGGCTAGGGCTCCTGCTGCCATTTGCGTGCGGGTGAATGCGCCGACTTCGAGCAGCCGAAATGGCGACCAGCCTGGCGGGGATGGCGCATGCTCTGTGGCGTCGAGGGCAATATCAAAAGTGACGATGTCACGCGGTTCGCCGGCCAGGTTGGTGCCAGCTGTGATCGCGACCTGATCTGGTGTCACCGACACGACCTCAAATGATCCGTCGTCGTGGGCCGCGATCGTCACGATCCGTTGAGCGACTTGTGCCCACGCGACGGTGGCCATCCCGATTACTCGACCATTGTCGACTCGAATCACCTCGGGCCACGGGCACGCTGCGGTCGCTGGCCCGTTAGGGATTTCAAGGCCCGCTGCGCCCAGCGTCCACGCCGCCAACACACCAGTTTCGCCAACGGGAATTGGGGCAGCGTGACGACCGACGGCTCGCAAAATTGCCGCAGTGTCAGCAAAGGATCCACCGCTGCCACCAATGGATTCCGGTACGCCGACCCACGGAAAACCAGCCTGCGCCATGGGGTCCCAAATAGTGGACGCCCAACCGGTTTGCTCGGCATGTTCGATAGCTTCTGGCGTACAGGTGTCGGAAAGAATTCGATTCACGTTGTCGACGACCAACGGGTCGGCTTCGTAGCGGCTGTCGGTGCTCATCGTGATACACCTCGTAGAGCTTTGGACGCGACTGACGTCAAGATTTCGTTGGTGCCGCCACGGGTCGTGAACGATGGTGCATTGAGCGTGGACGAGATCAGCAACTGTTCGAAAAGCGATTGGTTGGACGTGTTGGGTTCGTGGTCGATGTAGCCAAGCACGGCGGTCACGAGGTCCTGCTCAAAACGTGTGCCCATTTCCTTGACGAGCGCCGACTCTGTGGCTGGTGCGCCACCGAGATCGATGGTTCGCGCCACTGACAATGAGAGATAGTGGAGGACCCAAAAGTTGGCCACCGCACTGCCAATCAGATCGGCCAGTTCGTCGTTGATCGGGTTGCCTTGTGTGGATCGAATGAGCTCTTCGAGCACCATGTACGAACTCAGCCAGCGGTCTGGGCCGCCGCGCTCGTAGGACAATTCAGAGGTGTTTTGGGCCCAGCCCTGCCCGATTTCTCCGAGCACCAATTCAGCGGGCACGACCACGTCATCGAAGGTGACGTCACAAAATTCTGCCGTCCCGTCAATGAACGGAATCGGCGTCGCGGTGAGGCCTGGCGAGGTGAGATCAACAATGAATTGGGAGAGTCCGGCTCGTTTGTCGGCGGTGTCGTTGATCGGCGTGGTACGGCACAACGCCAACATCCAATGGCAGTGATGCGCGCCCGTCGTCCAGATCTTGCGACCGTTGAGGACCCAATCGCCGTTGTCGTTCTGTGTCGCTCGGGTAGTGACCGACGCGAGATCGCTACCGCTGTTGGGTTCTGACATACCAATACAAAATGCCAACTCGCCCCGACAAATGGCGGGCAGGAATCGCTGCTTTTGTGCTTCGGTGCCGAACTTGTTGATCACGGGGCCACTTTGTCGATCGGCGACCCAATGGTGGCCGACGGGCGCTCCCCATCTCAGGAGTTCTTCGACCACGATGTAGCGGTCGACGGCACTGCGTCCGCCGCCGCCATACTGGGTGGGGAGCGTCATGCCGAGCCACCCTTGCGCGGCAAGTTTCGCCGAGAACGACTTGTCGACAGGGGCGTTCATTCCCAAGCCGGGAAAGAACGATCCTTTGGGCAATGTGGTGGCTAAAAATTGTCGAACCTCGGCGCGCAATTGACGCTCAGATTCGGTGAGGTCGTGACAGGGAAATTCGATCAACGGCTTGTCGATTCTCTTTGGATTGTGGGTAAGGCCAGTGCTTGATGAGGCACCGCCGAGAACTAAGTTGACACTACCGTCAACTGCATGTTGTGAATGACCCGGGGGTCTTATGTCGTACGCCAATAATCAAGAATGCGCCGGAAGTGTTGCGCTCGTTACCGGCGCCAGCCGTGGCATCGGTGCCGCCATTGCCGAGCGACTTGCGGCCGCTGGCGCCAAGGTGGCGGCGAGTGCTCGCACGCTAGATCCCGACCCCAAATATGACGGTTGTTTGCGTGACACGATTTCTCGCATCACCGCGGCTGGCGGGGTAGCGGTGCCGATCCAGGCTGACATTTCCAAACAAGACGACCGCCGGCGCATGGTCGATGAAACCGTCGAGCAACTCGGCCCGATTGACATCTTGGTGAACAACGCCGCCGTCACGTTTTACCTTCCCTTTGAGACGTTCCCTGAAAAGCGATACAATCTCATGTTTGAGACTCAGGTACGGGCACCGTTCGATTTGGCGCAAATGGTGGTGCCGGGCATGCGAGAACGTCGACGAGGTTGGATCCTGAACATCACGAGTCGCGCTGGACAGCACCCAATGGGTCCGCCGTTTGATGAGGTGTACACGCGAGGATTTTCGGTGTACGGCATGGTGAAAGGGGCGTTGGATCGTTTCTCGACCGGGCTCGCCGCTGAATTGCACGCCGATGGGATAGCAGTGAATTCCTTGGCTCCGTGGGACAATGTGGCCACGCCAGGCGCCAGCGGCCATGACCTGATTGACGAGTTTGCCACCGAAGACATCAGCTTGATGGCTGAGGCTGCTTTGCTGTTGTGCAGCGGTGACCGCAGCCGCCTCACGGGCACCGTGTCCTACAGCCAACCGCTCCTGGCTCGCCTCCAACGCCACCCCCAAATCGGCTGGGGCGGCGCATGATTGAGGACATCGACTACGACCCGTACGACCGCACTATCGACGCCAATCCCCACCCGGTGTGGAGGCGAATGCGCGATGAAATGCCGTTGTACTACAACGAGAAATACAACTTCTTCGCCGTGAGTCGTCACGAGGATGTGCATCGCATGTCGGTCGATTGGCGCACGTTTAGCTCAGCAAAGGGCAGCGTGTTGGAATTAATTGACCTGCCGCCGGAAGTGTTCGAGATGTACAAGAGCATGCTTTTCGAAGACCCACCTGATCATGATCTCCACCGAACCATCTTGGCTAAGACATTTTTGCCGCGGCGCATTAGTGCCATGGAGTCAGAAATACGAACGTTGTGTCGGCAATTCTTGGCCGACATCGATCCCGCGCACTTCGATTTTGTACGCGACTACGCCAGCAAGATTCCCATGATGGTGATTGGCATGTTGCTGGGTGTGCCAGAAGCCGATCGCCCGTATCTCCAACATTTGGCCGACCAATCGATTCGCCGCGATGAGGGCAACGAAACAGACGTGGGTCTCGAAGGTCAAATGAAATCGATGGAGTATTTCGGCGGATTGGTGCAACTTCGGCGAGCCAACCCCGCTGACGACATCGTGACCGATCTCGTGCAAGCCGAAGTTGACAATGGCGACGGCGGCACCAGAAAGCTGGATGATGGCGAACTTGTACGCTACATGGCGCTCGTGTCGGCAGCGGGTAACGAGACAGTCACCAACCTGTTGGGTTGGGCCGCAATGAGTCTTCACCGCAACCCGGACCAGCGAGCGATTCTGGTGTCAGATCCGTCGATCATTCCGAACGCCATCGAAGAGTTTCTCCGCTATGAAGCGCCCTCGCCGGTGCAAGCTCGCCTCGTCATGGCCGACGTATCGTTGTACGGTCAAACTGTTCCAGCGGGCTCGAAAATTGCCATGCTGACCGGCTCGGCCGGGCGTGATGACCGTCAATATGACAATCCTGATCAACTGGATGTCCGTCGTAAATTCAGCGGGCATGTGTCGTTTGGTCATGGTCTGCACTTCTGCCTCGGAGCGGCACTGGCGCGCCTGGAGGCTCGCGTGGCCATCGAGGAATTCATCAACCGATTCCCGACATGGCACGTAGACGAGTCGAATAGCGAAATGGTGCATACCAGTACGGTGCGTGGCTGGTCCAACTTGGCCATGTCGGCCAGCGCTGTCTAAGCGGGCATCGTG
>JAYWAI010000277.1:0-1740 GCA_043782545.1 Acidimicrobiia bacterium | reverse complement strand
CGCGGCCCGAGGGAGTTGCCGCCATGCCCACGATGGGTCGGTTGAGCGAGATGTTGCCGGTGGACCCATAAAAAACGGCGTCGCCAAAGGAGAAGATGCCGCCGTCGGATGCCGCGAGCCAGTAGCCGCGGCCCGAGGGGGTTGCCGCCATGCCTACGATGGGCTGATTGAGGCGCATGTTGCCGGTAGAGCCGAAGAATATGGCGTCGCCAAAGGAGAACACACCACCGTCGGACGCTACGAGCCAGTAGCCGTTTCCAGACATAGTCCGGGCGATGCCAACGACAGGGTTATTGAGTGGTCGAATGTTGTTGGGGAAGTTGGCGGCGTCGCCGTAGTTCATCACGCCACCGTCGGCTGCGGCGAGCCAGTAGCCGTTGCCCGACGATGTGGATGTCATGCCGACAACTGGGCTGTGGAGGTACCCCGCTGCGGCCCCATGAAATGAGGCGTCGGTGGCAGTGGCAGCGATAGCACCGCCGACGAGAAGCGCCAGCACGGCCGTGATCGTCATAATGCGGCCTGAAAATGGTTTGAGCCACCGCCTATGCATGCGGAGTTGGCGTCGAGGCGTCGCGAATTGAGCACAGCTAGATTCGGTAGTTATCTCGGTGTGGTCTCGCAAGTGTTGTGACACTGGTGAATCCTCCTGGGTCCTGCCCTAGGGCATTTGACTACTTTAGACCACCGGGCGTAGCGATGTTGCAATTGTGTTGCAAAGGATCGGCCAAGTTTTCTTCACGGCGCGTGACAATCTGAACGATCTCTTTAAATACCAATAGGAATGCCTGCTGTCGGCCTTCTACGATGACAAGGTGTCTGAACGATTGGAACGGCTGACCAATCTTGTGGCGTTGCTACTGGATGCCAAAGTGCCGCTCACCCTTGACAACATTGCCTCCGAGCTTGGGCTGTACCCACCCGATCCCGAAAATCGGCGGGCCACTTTTGAACGCGACAAAAAGTTGTTGCGGGACGAAGGAATCCCGATCACTGTTGTCCCTCTGGACCAGCCGGTGGGCACTTCTGGTTATCTGATCCGGGCAGAAGACTTTTATCTGCCAAAAATTGACCTCACGGAAAGTGAGGAAGTCGCTCTTCAGCTAGCGATGGTGAGCATCCCGACTGTCGGCGGATGGTCTGATGGTGCGCTCCTGAAATTGGGTGGTCGGCAATCGGCATCCACGCAAGCTTTGTATGAACTTCCCGTGGCGCCCGCGTTACCTGATGTGTATCACGCTGCTCGCACACGGAGTCGATTGCGATTCACCTATACCGATCGACGCGGCAACACGGCGTCTCGGACAGTGGACCCCTATGGCGCTGTGTGCCGACGTGGCTTTTGGTACCTCGTAGGTTTTTGCCACGACCGCGAAGCGATTCGAACCTTTCGAATCGACCGGATCGATGTAGGGGCATTATCCGTTGGTCCTCCTGGCTCGTTTGTGCGCCCGGAGGGTTTCAATGTGGCGGCCGCAATCACGGATGATCCGAAGCTGTTGGGCACCGGTGAAACGACGCAGGTGCTCGTTCTCGTCGATAGCTCACGTGCATGGTTGGTCGAGCAAGAACGAGGGTCCAGTGCAGTGTATGAGCGGCGAACCGACGGCTCGATCGTAATTGCGGTTGATGTAAATCACGTCCCGGCGTTTCGTACCTGGCTGTTGGCATTCGGGGAGCACGCCGAAGTACTCGGGCCGGTGCCAATTCGCGATGCGGTCGTGGAGTGGCTCACGGAGA
>JAYWAI010000276.1:0-12361 GCA_043782545.1 Acidimicrobiia bacterium | reverse complement strand
TACAAGATGTTGTGCCCCACGCCCTCGAGGGCGACCGACTCGACTGGTTGGTGGCCCTGATAACCGGGCTCAGCCGTAGCCAATGCGTAGGTCTTATTGCCGACGGGCACGTGCAAATTGGCGGCAGGGTGGTAACCAAAGCAGCGCTTCGGTTGACGGCCGGGCAGTCGGTTTCCGTGTCGGTGGATACAACAGTGCCAGAGCCGCCATCCACAGAACCCGCCGTTGAATTTTTGGTCGTGCACGAAGACGAATCTGTGTTGGTGATTAACAAACCAGCGGGCCTGGTTGTGCATCCCGGAAACGGGCAAGAGTCCGGCACCTTGTCGCAAGCCTTGGCGGCGCGGTATCCAGATATGGCTGACGTGGGCGACCCTGAGCGTCCTGGCATTGTGCATCGGCTCGACAAGTCGACGACGGGTCTGCTGGTGGTGGCTCGTACTCAAGACGCATTCGATGATTTGGTCGGCCAACTTGCCGAGCGCTCAGTGCATCGTGAATACAGCGCCCTGGTGATTGGGCATACCAAGCCGGGCGGTGTCATCGACGCGCCAATTGGCCGTAGCCAACGTGAGCCCACCAAAATGGCGCTGTCGCCTCGCGGGCGTGAAGCAATTACGCACTATTCGCTCGATCAAGCGTTCTCGTTGCCAGAGGAATTGTCGTTGGTGTCGTGTCGCTTAGAAACTGGGCGCACGCATCAAATTCGTGTGCACATGTCGGCAATCGGGCACGCTGTGGTGGGTGACGACCGCTACGGCGGGCTTCGCCGGGACATCCCGATCGATCGTCCGTTGCTCCACGCTCGGTCGCTGGGTTTCGTTCATCCGACAACGGGCGACGATATGCAATTTGCCTGCGACCTGCCTACCGACTTTCAA
This sequence comes from Acidimicrobiia bacterium, assembly GCA_043782545.1. Lineage (GTDB taxonomy): Bacteria > Actinomycetota > Acidimicrobiia > Acidimicrobiales > JBBRKR01 > JBBRKR01. Next base: position 11,480 of record JAYWAI010000276.1, on the reverse strand, counting down.
GCGGTATTGGCATCGTTGTCGTAGGCGTATTTTTAGGCACCGAGCTAGAGGATCGCTACGCGTCGGGGTACGAGACAGTTACGGCAACGTTTGGGGCCAGGGCAATTGCCCTTGGGACTGCAACGCCAGGTCGGCAATTGAAAAAGCGTCCAGACGGGCGCGCATTTCGTCGCCGACGATGTGCCACACGTTGAGCAATACGCATTCGCCTTCGTGATCGCAGGCGCCGTTGGTGTGCGGCTCAGAAAATGTGCCGAGCGAGATTGGCCCATCAACTGCGCTGACGACTTGCCCAAGAGAGATGAATTCGGGGTCGCGAGCCAACACGTAACCGCCGCCTACCCCTCGTTTCGATTTCACCAAACCAGCGCCTTTGAGCGCGAGGAGGATTTGCTCGAGGTAGGGCTGGGGTAGACCGGTTCGATCGGCAATATCGCGAACCGACGTCGGGCCGGATTCGGCCGCGTGAAGCGCCAAACTCAACAGGGCGCGACATGCGTAGTCGCCACGGGTCGATACCCTCACGGCGCCCACTCTAGAGGGCAAGCGGGACAAAGACTGAGATTGCCTAGAACGGATGTGACCCTGGCCTGTCACACTGGTGGTCTCATGACTCTTGATAGCTCGCAACAGGTTTTTGCCGACTACGACAACGCCTGCATTGCCAACGTGGTACCCGCCTTGTTTGGATTGCGCGATGACAGCTTTGTGCCCACCGACGCGCGGGGCGCGAACCAGACGGTCCTTCTGGTGCTCGACGGTTTGGGTTTCGAACAGTTCGAGTCGTTTCGCGACATGATGCCGACGTTGGCGGCGATGGCGTATACGCCGATTACGTCAGTAGTGCCCTCCACGACAGCGAGCGCGTTGACATCAATTTCGACGGGAGTTGGCCCAAGCGAACACGGCATCGTGGGCTACCGAATGATGATGAACGGCGACGTGATCAACACGCTGCGCTGGACGTCAACTCATGGCGATATGCGCAAGAAAATGCCACCGACTGAGGTGCAGCCCCGCGTAGCATTTTCCGGCCGAAAACCCATAGTGATCACCAAAGGCGAATTTGCCAGTAGCGGGTTTACCTTGGCTCACCTCTCGGGCGTGCGGCATCGGGGCTGGCGCGCTGTCAGTGCGTTGGTGACCAATGTGGCCGTAGCGCTGCGCGAGGGCGAAAGGTTTGTGTATGCGTACTACGACGGCATTGACAAGATTGCTCATGAATACGGTTTGGCCGAGCACTATCGGGCGGAATTGGCCGCTGCCGATGCGCTGGTGGCAGCCATTGTCCGGGTGCTTCCGACCGGCGCTTCGTTAGTGATCACGGCTGACCACGGTCAAATTGACACTGGGTCTGATGTTCGCCACATTCACCCTGATGTTATGACCCATGTGGCCACTCAATCCGGGGAGGGCCGCTTGCGTTGGCTCCACGCCAAACCCGGTCGATCTGGAGCGCTCATCCAAGCCGTTCGAGCCCACCATGGCGACGAAGCGTGGATCTACTCTCGGAGCGAAGCTCGAGATGCCCGGCTGTTCGGGCTGCGGATGACTGACGCCGTGTCGACCAGGCTTGGCGATGTTTGCCTCGTCGCCACGGGTTCACATGCTTTTCATGATCCGGCCGATTCCGGGCCGTTCGAACTCGTGGCGCGGCACGGCTCAATGACCTCAGCGGAAATGCGAGTGCCGCTATTCGCGATGCGCGCCTAGCCAACTCGGTCGGTAAAACTGACCGGATGAGCGAAAACGGAACTCAGAGCGTTGCGGGCGAAGTGGTCTCCCCGGAAGTGATGGCGGCAATGGCTATGGCGACCCAAACCTCCGACAAGGAGACGGTGAGTCAGCCTGCCAAAGTCATGCGCATTGGCGCCATGATGAAGCAATTGCTCGAAGAAGTTCGCAGCGCACCGCTCGACGAGGCAAGTCGTAATCGGCTACGGGAAATACACGAGATCAGTGTGCAGGAATTAGCGGATGGCCTTTCCCCTGACCTGGCTACCGAGCTCACGCGATTGGCGAAACCGTTTGACAACGACGTGACGCCCACCGACGCCGAATTGCGCGTCGCACAGGCGCAACTCTTGGGGTGGCTGGAAGGCCTATTCCATGGCATTCAAGCCACCTTGTTTGCCCAGCAAATGGCCGCCCAACAACAGTTGGCCGATATGCGTCGTCAACTGCCCGCTGGCAGTGTGCCGCCGCAACCTGACGTGCGTCCGGGGACGTACCTATGACCGACACAATCTCGCCAGCGATTGGTTCCGACGTCAGCTACGTGATCGAAGGGGGCCACCGCCTCGAAGGGACCGTCTTCGTGCAAGGCGCAAAGAACGCGGCGCTTCCGATGATCGCGGCGTCACTTATGGCCGAGACCGGCCAGACAGTTTTGCGTAACGTGCCACTTATTGGCGACGTGTTGGTAGCTGTTGAGTTGGTGCGTGCCGTGGGTGCGAAAGTCGAGATACACGAGGCCGAAAGGTCGCTCGTGATCGACGCATCGAGTTTGAATTCTTCTGTCCTGCCCGCAGCGCTCACGACGTTGATCCGAGGCTCTGTATTGTTTATTCCGCCGGTGCTGCATCGACTCGGCGAGGTGCTTTTGGAAGGCGTCGGCGGTTGTGACTTGGGCGGCCGCGGCCTTGATTTCCACTACCGCGGATTTGCCAGGTTGGGGGCAACGGTCACTGAAGAAGGGTCGTCGATTCGAGTCAAGGCGGGCCGTCTCAAAGGCGCCGGCATGTACCTCGATATGCCGTCGCACACGGGTACCGAAAACCTCATCGCGGCTGCCGCTGGTGCATCGGGTGTGAGCACCATTGAGAATCCGGCGCTCGAGCCTGAGATCGGCGCGTTGGCTGAATTTCTGAATAAGATGGGCGCCCGCATTTCTGGGTGTGGCACCGGGTGCATCACGGTTGAAGGCGTCGAGAAAATGGTGGCCGTCGAGCACTCGGTCATGAGCGACCGACTGGATGCAGGTGTGCTGGCCATGGCGGTTGCGGCCACCGGTGGCGATGCCACATTAGTGGGTACTGAGTTCAGTCATTTCGGGGTTGTGCATCACAAACTCGAGCAAATGGGCGTGGAAATGTTGGCTGATGGCGCAGTGGTTCGGGTGCGGTGTGTGCGGCCGAATTTGCGGCCCATCAATGTGGTCACCTGGCCGTTTCCTGGCTTCGCCACTGATTTGCAGCCACCAATTCTGGCGCTGGCATGCGGGGCCCACGGCACGAGTTACATACGCGACACAATATTTGAGAAGCGGTTCGCTTTGGCCGATGAACTGGCCAAAATGGGCGCCGACGTCAAAGCTGACGATGGCGTCGCCGTGGTGCACGGCCCGACCAAATTGCATGGTGCACGGGTGTTTGCCCACGATCTGAGGGCCGGGTCATCGCTCGTCATCGCCGGTTTGATGGCCCAAGGTCAGACGATCATCAAGAACGGCCGCATGATCGACCGTGGTCACGCCCAATTTGATGAACGGCTGCGATCTCTGGGTGCGGTGGTTACCCGCAACAGCTAGCATCCAAATCCCACTGTTGTAATTTGAACGAGAGAGGCCGGACTGTGGGGGATTCATTTACCCATTTGCATTTGCATACCGAATTCTCGATGCTGGATGGAGCGGCTCGTATCGAGGAAGTGGTGCGGGCGGCTGTTCAAGACGGTCAGCCAGCGATTGGGATCACCGATCACGGCAACATGTACGGCGTCTTGGATTTCTATGCTGAGTGCCGAAAGCAGGGCATCACTCCAGTCATTGGCACCGAGGCGTATATGGCTGGTGAGCATCGCAGCGAGCGGCCCAGCCGACGCGGCAAATTGGATGATTCCGGCGGTGATACCGAGGGCGGCAAGAAGTTGTACTACCACCTCACGTTATTGGCTGAAAACAACGTCGGGTACAAGAATTTGATTCAGCTATCGAGTCGCGCCTTCATGGAGGGCTACTACTACAAGCCCCGGCTGGATTGGGAGTTGCTCGAGCAGCATCACGAAGGCGTGATCGCCACGACGGGCTGTTTGGGCGGACATGTGTTGCAATCACTCATGTACGGCGACGAAAAGGGCGCACTGGCCAAGGCGGCACGCTTGCAGGACATCTTTGGGCGCGACAACCTATTCGTCGAGATTCAAGACCATGGCATCAAAGCGCAACACGACACCATGGCTGGCCTGTTAGACATTGCCAAGAAAATCAACGCACCCTTACTGGCCACGAACGACAGCCATTACGTGCATCGCCACGATGCCGAGGCGCACGATGCGCTGTTGTGCGTGCAAACTGGGTCGTCGCTGAGCGACACCAACCGGTTTAAGTTTGAATCCGACGAGCACTACCTCAAGAGTGCGGCGGAGATGCGTTACCTGTTTCGAGAGCAGCCCACTTCATGTGACAATTCGCTGTGGATTGCCGAGCGGGCCCATGTCGAAATCGAATTTGGCAAACCCAAGTTGCCCAACTTTCCGGTGCTGGCTGGTTTCGCCGACGATTCGACGTATTTGGAGCACCTCACGTTCGAGGGTGCCCGAAAACGATGGGGCCAGTTCTTGCCAGAAGATGTCACCGACCGGTTGGTGTATGAGCTCAGAACGATCAAAGACATGGGGTTCTCGTCGTACTTCTTAATCGTGTGGGACCTCATCAAACACGCCCGTGACAACAACATACGAGTCGGCCCGGGCCGTGGCAGCGCCGCTGGCTGCGCCGTGGCGTATTGCCTGTGGATCACTGATCTTGACCCCATTAAGTACGACTTGCTGTTTGAACGTTTTTTGAACCCGAGCCGCATCTCTATGCCCGATATCGACATGGACTTCGACGACCGTTACCGCGACGAAATGATCCGGTACGCCGCCGAACGATATGGCCGCGATCACGTGGCCCAGATCGTTACGTTTTCAACTATTAAAGCCAGGGCGGCAGTGCGCGACGCGGCGCGGGTGTTGGGTCTGCCCTACGCCGTGGGCGACAAAGTGGCCAAGGCTATGCCGCCGCTGGTGATGGGTCGCGACACCCCGTTGCGGGCCTGTCTGGAACTTCAGCCGAAGTATGAAGACGGTTACAAAATGGCTGCCGACCTCCGCGAAATGTACGCCACCGACCCCGACGTAAAGCGCGTAGTAGACGTGGCCAAGGGCCTGGAGGGGTTGCGGCGACAAGACGGAATTCATGCCGCAGCCGTGGTGATCACCAAAGAAAAACTCACCGAGTACTTGCCCATCCAACGAAAGCCAGAAGCGGGCATGACGTTGGAGGAGTCGCCGGTGGTCACGCAGTACGAAATGCATGGCGTGGAAGACCTGGGCTTGCTGAAGATGGACTTTCTGGGCTTGCGCAACTTGTCGGTGATTTCGGAATCGCTCGTGCTCATCAAAGGATCCCACGGGCGCGACCTCGATATTGACAACGTACCGCTCTCAGATGAACTCACTCTCGAGCTACTGCGGCGAGGCGATTCGATTGGCGTGTTTCAGCTCGAAGGCGGCGCCATGCGCACCCTCATGCGCTCGCTGGCTCCCACATCGTTTGACGACGTGGCGGCGCTGGTGGCGTTATACCGCCCTGGCCCAATGGCGGCCAATATGCACAACGATTACGCCGATCGCAAGAACGGCCGTCAGCCCATTACGTATTTGCATGACGACGCCAAACAACTTCTGGAGTCAACGTACGGGTTGCCGATTTACCAAGAATCGATCATGCGTATTGCGCAAAAGTTCGCTGGGTACTCACTTGCTGAGGCCGACAATTTGCGCAAGGCGTGCGGTAAAAAAGATCGCGTGCTCATCAAGAAGGAACGCGAAAAGTTTGTCGACGGTTGCGAAGAAACCGGCTATGGGCGTCAACTCGGTACCGACTGGTTTGACATCATCGAACCGTTTGCCGACTATGCGTTCAACAAGAGCCACTCGTATGGCTACGGCTTGGTGTCGTTTCAAACCGCTTATTTGAAAGCGCACTTTCCGGTCGAGTATTTGGCCGCACTGCTCACCAGCGTGAAATCCAGCCAAGATAAAGCTGCTGTCTATCTGGCGGAGTGTCGGGGTATGAATATCGAAGTGATGGTGCCTTGTGTTAATGCGTCGAGCATGGATTTTGCCCCCCGTGGAGGGGCGATTCGTTTTGGGCTCAGTGCGGTGCGCAACGTAGGCGAAGGGCTTGTCGGCAAGATCATCGAAGAGCGCGATGCCAATGGCCCCTTTAAAGATTTTTACGAGTTTTGCGAACGAGTACCCGAGTCGGTTCTCAACAAGCGGGCTGTGGAATCACTATCGAAATCTGGTGCATTTGATGCAATGGGCCACCCCCGCAAGGGCGTGCTCATGGTTCACGAGGCCATCATCGAGCAAACCTTGGCCCGCAGACGCGAACGCGATTCTGGGATCATGTCGCTCTTCGGCGACATGGGCGACACCGCCGCCGACGGGGTGAAGGCATTCGATGAACGCACGCCCATTCCCGACATTGAGTTCGACAAGTCCGAGCGCCTGGCCTTTGAGAAAGAAATGCTGGGCCTATATGTAAGCGATCATCCGCTATTGGGGGCTGAGGCATTTTTGCGGCGGAAGGCCGAACTCACGATCGCCGATGTTCGCGAGCGCGGTGAGGGCGAAATTGTGATGGTGGGCGGCGTAGTCACTGCGCTACAACGCAAGTACACCAAAAAAGGTGACTTGATGGCGTTGTTCACGTTGGAAGATTTGCAATCGTCAATCGAAGTAATGGTGTTTCCCAAAGCCATGTTGGAACATGGCTACAAGCTCAAACCTGATGCGATCGTGATCGTCAAGGGCCGCCTTGACGCCCGAGAAGATGAGCCCAAACTCATGGGCATGGATATCCAAGTACTCGAGGTCATACTCGACGGTGCACCGCCGGTGCGCATCAGTATCCCGTCGGCTGGGTTGTCAGAGTCCATGGTGGCGTCGCTTAAGGAACTCTTGCTTCGCTACCCGGGCCAGTCGCAGGTATTTCTCCATGTTGGTGTCGGCGCCGGTGGTTCTGGTGGCAAGGTGCTAAGGCTGCCCGACAAGTTTTGCGTGGACGCGTGCTCGACGTTGTTTGCTGAACTATCCGTATTGCTTGGGCCCGATGCCATTGTTGGCTAGCGGCGTCGACTCGTGAACCCCGCTCACCTGTTGACGGCATTCGGTGCCGTCTTTTTGGCCGAATTGCCAGACAAAACAATGTTTACATCGTTGGTGTTGACTACCCGCACCCGCCGACCAGTGGCCGTGGTGACCGGGGCAGCAATGGCGTTTGCGTTTCATGCCAGCTTTGCCGCGGCGGCCGGGGGATTGGTGCACCGACTATCACGGCGGCCCGTGCGAGGCGTCGTCGGGTTGCTTTTTCTGATCGGTGCAATCGTGTTGTGGCGAGACGCTGCCAATGACGCCAGCAACACTGGCAACGCTGGCGATGACGTTGCGGTTGGTCGCCGATTGCCGACATCGTTCCGGGGCATAGTGTTCTTGACCGCGGGGCTGGTATTCGTGGCCGAATGGGGTGATCTCACTCAACTCACGGGTGCCTCGCTGGCGGCGTCGACCGGCGACCCGGTGATGACCGGCCTCGGCGCATTTTTGGCCGAAACTGGTGTAGCGGCGTTGGCGGCGTTCGTGGGGGCACGCCTGGTGGGCCGGGTGAATCAGCGGCTCATAAAACGATGCGCGGCAGCAATCTTTTTCGTGTTCGCTGTACTCGCGGTGATTGACGCAACCGGGTAGCCGGGGGTGGTGCGGGTAGCCGGGTGTTAGCCGCGCTGGTAGTTGGGGGCCTCGTGCGTGATGGTGATGTCATGCGGATGGCTCTCTTCACGGCCAGCGGTGGTGACTCGCATAAACCGGGCGTCGGACCGCAGTGCCTCGAGTGTGGCTGCTCCGGCGTAACCCATGCCACTGCGCAAACCGCCCACGAGCTGGTGAGCCACATCGGCCAGCTTGCCGGCGTACGGCACCCGACCCTCGACGCCTTCTGGCACCAGTTTGCGCGTACCGGAGCCTGCTGATTGGCCAGAGGCGTAGCGGTCGGCCCCAAGGCCCTTCATGGCCCCGAGCGAGCCCATGCCGCGATACGTCTTGTAGCGACGGCCCTCGAAGATTTCTTGATCCCCGGGGGCCTCGTCGGCACCGGCCAGCAACGAGCCGAGCATCACGGTGTGTGCACCCGCGGCAATGGCTTTCACGACGTCGCCCGAGTAGGTAATGCCGCCGTCGGCGATAATCGGTACGCCTAAAGATTTTGCGGCGACCGCCGTGTGATAAACGGCCGAGAGTTGTGGCATACCAGCACCGGAAATCACGCGAGTAGTGCAAATCGAACCAGCGCCGACGCCTACTTTCACTGCATCGGCACCAGCCCGATGCAGCGCTTCGACTCCTTCTTCAGTGACCACGTTCCCAGCGATCACTGCGATTGATGGCCAGCCGGCCTTGAGGCGCTCGATGGTCTTAATGACGCCGGCTGAGTGACCGTGGGCAGTATCGATCACGATGGCATCGACACCCTGCGCGGCGAGTGCTTCGGCTCGACGCTCTACATCGTCGCCCACGCCAACGGCAGCCGCACATCGCAGGCGCCCCTGGGTGTCGCGAGTGGCGTTGGGAAATTCTTGGCGCTTGAGAATGTCCTTCACAGTGATGAGACCGGCCAGGCGACCGTTCTCGTCCAGGAGAGGCAACTTTTCGATGCGGTGTTTCTGTAGCAGTGCTCGTGCTTGGTCAAGCGTCGTGCCCACGGATGCGGTGACGAGGTTGGTGGACTGCATGAATTCGGTGACCGACTTGCGAAAATCGCTCGGTTCGCAAAATCGGATGTCGCGGTTGGTGAGAATGCCTACCAGTCGGCGATCGGCGTCCACGATCGGCACACCAGAAAAGCGAAAACGATTCATGAGTTCTTCAGCATCGGCGAGCAGTGCGTCCGGTGACAAGGTGACTGGGTCGGTGATCATGCCCGACTGGCTGCGCTTCACTTTCTGTACTTCGGCGGCCTGATCCTCGATCGTCAAATTGCGATGGATCACGCCGATGCCGCCAGCGCGCGCCATGGCAACGGCCATCGCCGATTCCGTTACTTTGTCCATCGCGGCCGATACGAGTGGCACGGCGAGACGAATATCGGCGGCAAATACCGATGAGGTATCGACTGAATCAGGGAGCACTTCTGAATAGCCGGGAATAATGACCACGTCATCAAAGGTGAGGGCTTCGAATCGGTTGAATAGTTCATCGTTTTTGTTCACGGGTAGCTCCTAGAAAGTGGCGTTGGGGGTGGAAGTGGAAAGTGAGGAAATGAGATTGCGCAGGGCCAAAACCAACAGTGTGTGCTCGGTGGCGTGCACCCGTTGTGTGAGTGTATCGAGAGTGTCGGTAGCGGTGATGGGGACGCTGGCGCTGGCCAGTACGGGGCCGTCGTCGACGCCTTCGTCGGGCACGAGATGCACCATGACCCCGGTTTGGGCGACACCGCCACGACGGGCATCGGCAAAGGCACGCTCGATGGCATGCAACCCGGGATATGTGCCCGGAAGCGCCGGATGTAGGTTGACGACGGGCGCGTTGAGCGCGCCCAGAAACGCCATCGAAAGTAGGCGCATAAACCCGGCCAGCACCACGACGTCTGGCGAAAAGAGTTGCACTGCTTGGGCCAGCCTGGTGTCGTAGTCGTGGCGTGTCTCCTCGTGAATTCGAGTGAGTGTGACCGCCGCGATACCGAGCGCACGGGCCCGTTCGAGGGCGAATGCGTCGGCGTTGTCACTGACCACGGCCACGACATTGGCGTCGATTGGCTCAACAGGCGGGTCGAGATGGGTGGCCCGGCAGGCGTCCAGAATGGCCTGCAAATTGCTGCCCTTTCCCGACGCCAACACCACCAATCGAGCTGTCACACTCGGGCTCCTTGGTGATCCACGAGGCGTACTTCTTTGTGGCCCACGACCAATTCACCGATGATCCAAGTCGGTTCTGGGATGCTGGCCTGAACGGCGGCGATGTGATCTGGATGCACAATCACGACCATGCCGATACCCATGTTGACCGTGCGATACAACTCGACGGTGTCCATGCCGGTGGTCAGTTCTTGCACCAGTTGAAACAGGGGCAAGATTGGAAACGAGCCCAGCGTGATCACCGCGTCAACATCGTCGGGCAGGGCGCGAGGCACATTTTCGACAAGCCCGCCGCCGGTGATGTGAGCCAGCGCGTTGACTTTGCCAGTGGCCAAGGCGGGCATCAAAACGTTCAGGTAGCTCCGATGCGGCTGGAGGAGTGCGTCGACGATGGGCATGGTCAGCGGTGCTGGTTGAGCATCGAGCGGCAGCCATTCGAATATTTTTCGCAGCAGCGAATACCCGTTAGTGTGCGGGCCGTTGCTGGCCACACCAATGAGCACGTCGCCAATGGCGACATTGCGGGGGAGAAGCTCGTCGCGCTCGGCGACACCGACGAGCGTGCCAGCTACGTCGAAGGCACCAGGGCGGTAGACGCCGGGCATTTCGGCTGTCTCGCCGCCCAGTAGTGCACAACCGCCCGCTGCGCAAGCCTGCGCCATGCCGGTCACGATCGAGGCAACTTGAGCGGCATCGATCACGCCGCTGGCGAAATAGTCCAAGAAAAACAGAGGCCGGGCGCCTTGCACCAACACGTCGTTAATGCAATGGTTCACAATGTCGTGGCCTGAAACCCAGTGGCGATTAGCCCGGGCAGAAAGCTCAACCTTGGTGCCCACGCCGTCGGTAGAGGCGACGAGCACTGGGTTGTCCATACCCTTGATGGCCGCCAGATCGAACACACCGCCAAAGGACCCAACACCTCGCAAAACCTCGGGGCCGTGGGTGGCCTCGACGGCTTGTTTCATCGCACTGACGGCACGGTTTCCTTCTTCGATATTGACGCCCGCGGCGGCGTAGCTCGTGATCGATGCTCCGAGTGCGCGCCAACCGATATCGCTGCGATAGTGCTTGCCAGTGAAATGGATTTGGTCCGCGGCGTGATAGGCGTTGGCGCGTGCGTCGGCCAGGGTGTCGCCCAGGCCCGTGACGCTGAGCACTCGACCGCCGGCGGTGACGAGCAAGCCGGCGTCGTCGACAGACGTACCGGCATGATTGACAATGGCGGTAAGTTCGGCGTCATCGACACCAGTGATTTCGTCCCCGCGAGTTGGAGCGTCCGGGTATCCAGATGCACTCAACACGACGGTGAGAGCCGACTTTGATGATGTCACGACGGGCGTCGATGCAAGCGTGCCGTCCACGCAGGCCAGCGCGATGTCGACGAGGTCACTGGTGAGCAGTGGCATCAACGTTTGGGTTTCCGGGTCGCCAAATCGACAGTTGTATTCGAGCAACTTGGGGCCATCGGGGGTGAGCATGATGCCGGCGAACAGCACGCCCATATACGGCGTGCCCTGTGATCGCAGATGATCGAGTACCGGTTGCACAAACAGTGCCATCAAATCGTCGCTGCTGAGG
>JAYWAI010000275.1:0-12393 GCA_043782545.1 Acidimicrobiia bacterium | reverse complement strand
GAACCCCAATAATTTCCGAATGATGAGCCCCGACGAGACGGCCTCGAATCGACTGGCAGCAGTATTCGAAGCGACCGATCGGGCATGGGACGCACAGACTGTGCCAGGCGATGATCATCTTGCGGCCGACGGTCGCGTGATGGAGGTGCTCTCGGAACATCTCTGCCAAGGATGGCTGGAGGGCTATTTGCTCACCGGACGCCACGGGCTATTCAACTGCTACGAGGCATTCATTCACATCGTCGACTCGATGTTCAATCAACATGCAAAGTGGCTCAAGACCACGCAGGAGATTCCGTGGCGCGCTCCGATCGCGTCGCTGAATTATTTGCTGACGTCCCACGTATGGCGTCAGGACCACAACGGCTTCTCCCACCAAGACCCCGGATTTATCGATCATGTGGCGAATAAGAAAGCCGAGATCGTCCGGGTCTATCTACCGCCGGATACCAATACTCTGTTGGCTGTTGCCGACCACTGTCTTCGCAGCCGTGACTATGTCAACGTGATCGTGGCCGGCAAACAACCCGCGTTGACCTACCTCAACATCGATGACGCGGTCGCTCACTGCACCCGCGGTTTGGGAATTTGGCCGTGGGCGAGCAACACGGAGGTTGAGCCCGACGTTGTGTTGGCCTGCGCTGGCGACACCCCGACTCTTGAGGCATTGGCTGCGACTGGGTTGCTTCGTGAGCATTTGCCGGAACTGAAAGTTCGTTTCGTAAACGTGGTCGACATCATGCGCCTCCAGCCACCGAGCGACCACCCGCACGGCATCGCCGACGCTGATTTCGATGCCATTTTCACCACCGACAAACCCGTGATATTTGCCTATCACGGGTACCCTTGGCTGATCCACCGACTCACGTATCGGCGTGCGAACCACGCAAACATTCATGTGCGCGGCTACAAAGAGGAAGGCACCACTACGACACCGTTCGACATGGTGATGCTGAATGACCTTGATCGTTTTCATCTCGTCATCGATGTGATCGACCGTGTGCCGCAACTGGGTAGTCGAGCGGCGACGTTGAGGCAGCAGATGGTCGACGCCCGGCTCGCCGCACGTCAATACACCCGTGAGTTCGGCGAGGATGACCCGGCGATTTCAGGTTGGACTTGGACCGCGTAACTGATGCGGGTGCTTGTCGTAAACGCCGGATCGTCAAGCCTCAAATTGCGATTGCTCAGCAACGACACATTGGAGCGCAGTGCGGATATTACCGCTGGACCCGATGGGTTTGACGCAGCCGAATTGGCCAACGTTGTGCGTTCCTGGGCTGTGCCCGACGCTGTAGGTCACCGGATCGTGCACGGCGGGCTCATGTTTCGCAGGCCGGTAATTGTCACTCCTGAGGTGCGACGTCAACTTGAGACGCTCATCGATCTGGCGCCGCTGCACCAACCAAAATCGCTCGCTGCGCTCGACGCGGTGACGGCGATGCTTCCCAACATCGTTGTGGTAGCGAGCTTCGATACGGCGTTCCACTCAACGCTTCCGAAATCGGCGGCAACGTACGCCTTGCCCCGCGAGTGGCGCGATCGATATGAACTGCGTCGGTACGGATTTCACGGGCTGTCGCATGCCTACAGCTCTCATCGGGCCATCGAATTGCTCGATCGGCCGCGCCATCGGGCCATCGAATTGCTCGATCGGCCGGATGAACCTTTGCGGGTAGTGACGTGCCATCTCGGCGCGGGTGCATCATTGGCTGCCGTCGTTGGCGGCCGGAGCGTGGATACCACTATGGGCTTCACTCCGCTGGACGGTCTCGTGATGGCGACTCGATCAGGTTCAATCGATCCGGGTCTCGTGCTGTGGCTTGAAGAGCACGCCAAGTTGACCGCAGCCGAGATTGCGACGGGGCTCGAGACTCGCTCGGGGATGACGGGGTTGGCGGGTACAAGCGACATGCGCCAGGTAGAAGCCGCGGCGGTCAGTGGCGACTCCGATGCGTTGTTAGCGATCGACGTCTATATCCATTCGCTTGCGGGCGGCATCGCGGCCATGTGCGCCTCCGCCGGAGGACTCGACGCGCTGGTGTTCACGGGAGGGGTGGGCGAAAACTCCGAGATGGTGCGACGCCTCACAGCGGCTCGTCTGAAGTTCCTCGGGATCGAAATTCAGGACGATCAATCTGTGGTTCTTGATCGCGAAATATCATCGGAAGATTCACGCGTGCGCACATTTGTCGTCGCAGCGCGCGAAGATTTGCAGATCTCCCGGGAAACTCGCGTCTTAGTCGGGCCATCAATGGGTAATGGGTTGTTATGACGACTCTACCTTCACCTCAAGCCAACATCGACACACACGACCTCGCCGTGCCCGAGCACCCAGACTCGTCCCACGCAGATAATGGCACAAGTGAGTCAGAGGGCCTATTCGGCATTTCGTTCTCGAGCCTGTCGCGTGCGCAAGAGTTCTTATTGGCTATGGACGGACTCTCGCAAGCCGGTCATCTCGTCATGCGCGATGCCGTGGTCGTCGTCAAAAACGTTGAGGGCAAGGTGCGTGTGGCCGAGACGATCGATCCGCAGCCGGGCCGCGCCGCTTTGTCGGGAGGGACTTGGATGGGGTTGTTGGGGCTTCTCTTTGGCGGGCCGGTGGGATGGATTGCCGGCATTGGCATCGGGGCTGGCATTGGTGCTCTGACCGCCAAACTTGTCGACCTCGGTATACCTGATGAGTGGGTTGATTGGTTCAAGATCGAGGTGGGTCCAGGAACGGCAACGGTCGTGGCCTTAGCCGCCGATATCGATGTAACTGCATTGTCGACCGAGGTCGCCCGATTTGCCGGTGCCAAGTTGGTACACACGACACTGACCCCCGCAGCATCGACGTTGCTCACCGGGGCGCTTGTGGCGCCTGAATAAGCACAGGCGTCTACGCAAGAACGGACGGCGACCCGATGTCGCCGGGGCTGGCGTCGGGTGGCAGCGGATCATGCCGCCGGCCATCTTGCATGGCAACGCTGACGTCTGAGTCCTCGCTTGAAGCCATTGCGCCGTAGCCGAGGACGACGAGACCCTGCGCACCACAATTTGGGCACGACGTGGCTACCACCGCTGCCATGTCATCGGGGTCCGACGCCCCCTCGAGTCGTCGAAGGCTGTTCATCGTGAACCGATTTGCGGCCACCACTGATCCGCAGGAGTGACATTGCAGTCGTGCTTCGTCGAGCACGGTGAATTCGCTGTCGAATCCGTTGTCGTGGTAGCTGGCAATAACTTCAGTCATCGTGGTGTTGTCCGACGGGTCATTAGTGACCCCCTGGCCTTCGTCGAGCGTGTTTGACTTCATTTGATCAGCGTCCATACGTGATCAGTTCCCTGGTTGACGTGCCGGTAAACCTCATGTCAAAGTGACTTGGCCTTCTTACGGCGTTGGGTCTTTGATGAGGATGTCGGAACCGTCAAAGAAGCCGAGGATCTGCACGTTGTAGGTGCCTGACGGCGGTGCGGCTACTTGAGCGTCCATCGAAATTGATTTTGAAGTGTGCGCCGGAATGATGAAGTCACCGACGGTGGCGACTTGAAATTTTGTCATACCGCCATTGATGAGAACCGGCGTCCCGGTGAGGTCGACCTCGGCGTCAGTGGTGTTATTGACTGTCACCTTCACTCGAAATCCGCCGCCCACCAACGCTGCGCCAGTGACACATATCAGGGCCAAAATTCCTCGCATGAGCCGCCTCCTCGTGTCGAGATTCGTTGAGGCGATCGTAACCCTTAACGAATACAGATCCACGCACCTAGCGGACGGCGAACGTCGACGCAGTGGCCCAAAAAATTACTGGTGCGATTGTTCCGGTAACGGACGTTGACCGGCGGGCTATGCACGGCTAGGGTGCGCAAGGACCGGCATCGTGTCGGGGAACACTCAAGGGGAGAGCTATACATGGACTTCAAGTCTTTTGACCGGGCACGTCGAAATGCGGCGCCGCTCGAATTGGATCTGATCGAGTCGTTTGCGCAAGGCAAAGTGTCGCGACGTGCGTTTATCAAGCGCGGCACAATTATTGGCCTATCAGCTCCGTTGATGGCCACGATCATTTCGGCCTGCAGCAGCGATGCCAAAACCGCGACCACCACTGCAGCCGGGGCAACCACCACTGTTGGCGGCGCTACCACCACTGTTGCGCCAAAGGTTGCTGCCGGTGGCACTATCAAGATCGCTATCCAGACGCCGGCTGGCCCGCTGGATCCCATCAAGATGGCCGACCTTGGTTCTTACGGTATCGTCGCCCAAAGCTTCGAATTTCTCGCCACGCTTGGCGACGATGGCGACATCGCACCCGGTTTGGCCGAGTCATGGAAGCCCAATGCGGACGGCAGCGTGTGGACGTTCAAAATCCGCAAGGGCGTCAAGTGGCAAAAGGGTGGCGAACTCACCGTCGATGACATTGCCGCCACCATGGATCGCCTCGTTGATGCCAAAAATGCCGGCTTGAACAAGGTCATTGGCAAGGGCGCAGTGAAAGCAATCGATCCTCTCACGGCGGAATTCACGCTGTTGAGCCCCAATGGCAACTTCCCGTACCTCGTGTCGGTGTTCAACGCTCAGTCGTTGATCACGCCGAAGGGCTACGTTGCCGGCACCACGCTCGACAAAGAGCCCAATGGCACCGGCCCGTTCAAGCTCGTGAAATACGACGCTGCTACCGGCGCCACGTTCACCCGCAACGACGATTGGTGGGGCGGCAAGACCCCGCTTGACGGCACCCAATTCATCTTCTCAGAGAAGGTTGCCACCCAAGTCGCGGGCATGGCCGGCAATGAAGTTGACGCCATTGTGCAGTTCTCGTCAGATGGTGGCGAAGTGTTGCTCAACGACCCCAACTTCAACCTCGTTGCGGCACGCACCTCGTCGCACCGCCAAATCTGGATGAACACACGCGAAGGTCAATTCGTTGACAAGCGAGTACGCCAAGCGCTTGCGTTGTCACTCGATCGTGATCAGTACGTCCAAACCTTGTTTAAGGGCAAGGCCGATGTGGGCAACGATCACCCCGTCGCGCCGCTGTACCCCTTCTACGACGACAGCGTGCCACAGCGTAAAAAAGACATCGCCAAGGCCAAGCAACTGCTCGTTGACGCAGGGGGCCCGAAAATCAAGGCCACCTTGCATTGCGGCGAGTTGCAGGAAATTCCGAAGCTTGCCGCGTTGGTGCAAACCAACCTCAAGGAAATCGGTTTCGACATTACGCTCAACGTCGAGAGCCAAAAGACGTTCTACGACGAATGGTGCAAGACGTACGATCCGATCTGCGATGGTGGCCAAGAGCTTGGCATTGTTGACTACGGCCATCGTTCGGTGCCCGACGTGTACCTCAACGCGGCATATGCCACGGGCACGTGGAACTCAGCTCACTACAAGTCCGAGCCCTTCAACGCTGCGTTCGCCGAGTACCAAAAGGCGCTCGATGTCGCTGGTCATAAGGCGGCCTGCAAGAAGCTCGAGACCATCGCCAACGAAGATGTTCCCTACGCCATTCCGTACTTCTACACGCTCCTGTCGGGCCACTCGAAGAAGTTCACTGGATTGCGTTGGAGCGCCCTGGGCCAACTGTTTCTTGATAAGGCCGCGACGACGGCATAGTTCGATGCTTTGGGGTGAATCGTTTATGGGCGATTCACCCCAGGCTCGGATTACTTTATGGCTCAGTACCTCATCAAACGCATCGCCTTAGCGATCGTGACACTTTGGATTCTGGCCACCGCCGTTTTCATGATTGTGCATGTGTTGCCCGGCAACGTGGGGCGCCATGTGCTTGGGCCGTTTGCGTCCACCGTCGACGTAGCTACCTACAACCACGAGATAGGCACTGATCGCCCACTGATCAATCAATACGGCTCGGTGATGAAGAGCATCGCTACGCTCGATTTCGGTAATTCGTATCAATCCAAACAATCGGTCAATCCGAAAATCAAAGATGCTCTTTTCCGATCCGCGAAACTGGCCGGCCTCGCACTGTTGCTTACGGTACCGATCAGCATTATGGGCGGGCGTTTCGCAGCGCAGCGCCGAAACTCACTCGCCGATCGCACGATCGTCACGCTTGGCCTGGCCACGTCGTCGATACCTGAATTCGTTACCGCTACCGTTTTGGCCTGGATTTTCTGTATCGAATTCAAGCTGTTCCACGTGTACGCCAACCCGCCAGACGGAGCGTCGATTATCGGCCAATTTAGATATCTCTTCATGCCGTCCTTGGCAATGGCGATCGTGTATTTCGGTTACATCGCCCGCATGGCTCGCGCCGGAATCGCTGGCGCACTCGATGCGGAATTCACTCGAACCGCAGTGATGAAGGGTTTGCCAAACGGCGTCGTGATGCGCCGCCACGTCATGCGTAACGGCATGGGTCCCACCATTTCCGTCGTCGGCGTGTCAATCGGTTACCTGTTCGGCGGTATTGTGGGTGTCGAGCGGGTGTTTAACTATCACGGCATTGGCTCAACGATTATTGCTGCCGTCGATTCTCATGACGTGCCCATGCTCCAAGCCGCAGTGTTGTGCGTTGGCATTGTGTATATGTTGGCAACGCTCGCCGCAGATCTCGCGATTGCCTTTCTGAATCCTCGTGTCGTATTGGCAGGCAACCGGTGACCGCGCCAATCTCGGTTCCAAGCCCGATGGCATCCGAGCGGAAATTGGCGCGCCGTGAAAATTGGATATTAATTCGCAAACGACCTGGCTTTATTGTGGGGTCGGTGATTGCGTTGATTTGGGTGGCGTGCGCATTATTTGGCCCACAAATCGCTCCGCACAACGCGTTTGACGACTACGCCAAACCAAACCTCACCCCCCGAAGCGGTCACCTTTTCGGCACTGATGGCTTGGGTCGCGACGTCTTTTCACGGGTGATTGTGGGCGCTCGCAACGTGCTGTCGATCGCCCCGCCCGCCGCCATTTTGAGCATCGTGCTGGGCACAATGGTCGGCCTCTTGATGGGCTATCGGCGAGGCCTCATCGACAACATCGTGAGCCGAATCGTGGAAGCACTGTTGTCGCTGCCGACCGTGCTCATTGCCTTGTTGGCAGTTACCACATTGGGCAAATCAAACACCGTGGTCATTTCGATCGTGGCATTGTTGTTTACCCCAATTGTGGCGCGCACCGTGCGAAGTGCTGTGCTCGGCGAGCGCGATCTCGACTATGTCACATCGGCCAAGTTGCGGGGCGAGTCAAATTTTTTCATCATGTTTCGCGAGATCTTGCCCAACGTTTCGGGTCCGATCGTGGTTGAACTGACCGTGCGAATTGGCTATGCGATTTTCACCGTTGCCACCTTGTCATTCTTGGGCGCCGGACCACCGCCCCCCACAGCGGACTGGGGAGCCCAGGTCAGCGAAAATTTCAGCAATCTTTTGGGTCACTTGTGGTGGCCAACGATCTTTCCAGCTTTGGCCATTGCTAGTTTGGTGATCGCCGTCAACCTCATTGCTGACGCAGTGCAATCAGTTCTGGAAGCGTGAGGCCACGATGACGAGCACCCAAACCGCGGTCGCTACCGCGGCCCTCGTGGTCGACGATCTGAACGTGGCGTACACGGTGCGCGGGATTCCCCGAGCTGTGTTGCGCGGCGTTTCATTTCAGGTGGCCCCTGGTGAGGCGTACGGTCTGGTCGGCGAATCGGGCTGCGGCAAGTCGACCACTGCCTACGCCGCGCTGCGCTATCTCCCCCGCAACGGCGACATTGTTTCGGGCCGAGTGCTCGTGCACGGCGACGACATCACCAACATGTCTTCAGCGGCGCTGCAACACTTTCGAGCCACGCAAGCCTCGATGGTGTACCAGGATCCTGGCTCAGCGCTCAACCCGTCCCTCAGGGTCGGTCGTCAAGTCGTTGAGAGTTTTCAGCTGTTGGGCCAGACGAAAGCGCAAGCCAAAGTTTCGGCTCTGGCCGCGCTCAAACGGGTGCGCATTGCGTCACCCGAAAGCGTGCTGGACCGTTATCCGTTCCAGCTTTCAGGCGGCATGCAGCAGCGCGTCGTTATCGCCATGGCGTTGGCGTGTGACCCCAAACTCTTGGTGCTTGATGAACCCACCACTGGCCTCGATGCCACGGTGGAAGCTGAAGTTCTCGACCTGGTGCGCATGCTCCGCAGGGAGTCCGACGCGGCAATTCTGATGATTGCTCACAATCTCGGGATCATTCGATCGATGTGCGATCGCGTCGGCGTGATGTATGCCGGCAAGATCGTTGAAGAGGGTCGCAGCACCGAGGTCTTCGACAATCCGCAGCACCCGTACACCGTGGGGTTGCTGCGAAGCTTGCCTCGCCATGGGATTCGCAAGACGCAACGAGCGCTCGCGACGATTCCCGGGTTGTTGCCCCTCATCGGTACTGAATTGCCGACGTGTGTGTTTCTTGATCGCTGTCCAATAGCCAGCGATATCTGTCGCGCTGAAGTGCCGCCAATGGTGCCGGTCGGCACCGATGGGTCTCGGTTTACGCTGTGCCACCACCCTGACCGAATCGGCAATATCGCCGAAATCTCGGCCGTTGTCGATATCGCCATGTTGGCACCGGTGGAAGGCGCTGCTGACGTTCTCGAGTTGACGCACGTATCGAAAACGTTCCGGCAACGCGGTCACGATATTCCTGCGCTCGTGGATGTCGAGTTGAGTCTTGCCGAGGGAGAGACGCTTGGCATTGTGGGAGAGTCTGGGTCCGGTAAATCGACGTTGGCCAAGACCATGCTGGGCATCGAGACGCTTGACGGCGGCGGTACCGTGTCGCTCGACGGCCGCGGCCTCGAAGCAGCCACGGTTGATCGCAGCGCCGATGAAAAACGTTCAATGCAAATGGTGTTTCAAAACCCCGATTCGGCGCTCAACCGCAGCTGGTCGGTGCGCCGTATCTTGTTGCGTTCAGTCGTAAAACTCACTGGGGTTAAGGGTGCCGCTGCCAACACTCGCGTTGAGCAACTCGCCGAACATCTGCGGCTCACGCCACGGCATCTCGACCTCAAACCGCGCCAGCTTTCTGGCGGCCTCAAGCAGCGTGTCGCCATTGCCAGAGCCTTCGCAGGCGACCCGCGAATCGTGGTGTGCGACGAGCCCACCAGCGCGCTTGATGTCTCGGTGCAGGCGGCAATCTTGAACCTGCTGGCCGACCTCCAAGCCGAGCAACACACGAGCTACGTGTTCATCACTCACGATATGGGTGTCGTGCGCTATCTCGCCGATCGCATTGCCGTTATGTACCTCGGTCGCATACAAGAGGTAGGCGGCACCGACGACGTATTCAACGGCCCCCATCACCCCTACACAGAAGCACTATTGAGCGCGGTCCCGAGCGTTGATGGCGAACCGAAAGTTCGTATCCGTCTGGACGGCGAAATTCCCAGCCCGGCGAATCCGCCCAGCGGTTGTGTGTTTCATCCTCGATGCCCACGGGCTATCCCCGGCGTGTGCGAAGTCAGCGAACCACCGCTGGCCGAAGTGTCACCCGGCCACTCGATGCGTTGCCATATCCCCATCGACGAACTCCGCCGGCTTCAGTCACCGGTCGCGTAGCGCCAGCAGTCCATGGGAGTTGAATTGGGAGCCACGGCGTCCTATTCGTGGTCAGGCGGCTGAGCGAGGGCGAAACCGGTGAATGATTCGTTGTTCGTCACCTCGCGACCAAACCACGCGGGGGCCACAAATGACGTTGCCATTTCGACGGTGCGTACTTCGACGTCGATCATGATGAGGCCATCGTGTGGTGGGTCGAATACGTCGACGGCGGCGGTCAAATCGCCAATGTCCACGTGCCATCGTATCTTGACGAGTCGATGTGCCTTGAGTGAAGTGAACACTGCTGCCTCGGCGTCATCGAGATACATGCTCGTGTGGTTGATAGCAAACGGGCTCGCCGGGTCGACGCGAACCTTGTGGCCAAGTTTCCAGATCCCGTTGCTGCCGGCCGGGTCGTCGATACGCCGCAACCGCAGGCGAGTGCCAACGATGTACCTATCGGTGATCCGACGCGGGTGGTAGGCCAACGGTGGCAGGGCGTCCACCAGCCACTTGCGCTCCACCTCCAATCGCGAGTACTTCGTGCTCATGTAGTTGCGAGATGGTCGGGGGCCACGATGATGCGCACGGTCATGAATGCGGCCAACACGCCGTGCACTGCGAGCAACGCCCAGAAGAATCCGTGGGAGCCCACCAAGTTCATCCACGACGCGGTGACGAGCGGCCCTGTGATTGCACCAAGGGCATAGAGATTTAACAGCACAGAGCTCGCCGCCACGACCTTGTCGGCCGGCAACCAGTCATTGGTGTAGGCGTTAGCGAGCGCATACAACGGTGTGTTGAGGCCACCCAGCAACGTGAAGGCTCCCAGCGATAGCAATGAGCCGGGTGTTGTTTGTAACAACGCAACGCAGCTCAACCCGCCCCCAATTGCCAACGCCACAAACAACAATCGGCGCGACATTCGATCGGCGATGACGCCAGCGGGCACCTGGAATACGACGATGCCGAGTGTGATGGCGATCATTGCTTTGGCCACATCGTGCGACGACAAACCAGCGCGTGTGGCCCACACTGGGGTCATGGTCAAGATGGCGCTTTGCGAGAGGCCGACGAGCATCATGGCGATGGCGCCGGAGGGCACGAGTCGCAACACTTCCAGAATCGACACGTGACTTTCTTCGGTGATCAGCGCTCTCGTGGCCGGCACCCGAATCACGATCAGTGTCGCCACAGCAGTGCCTCCCGCAGCGATCACAAAGGGTGTCACGCTCGTGATACTGGCCACGTTGAGCAGCAGTTGACCCAGGCCAATACCGCCAGAAACAACGGCCACGTACGCGGCGATCAGTCGCCCACGTGTGGCGTTGCTGGCGAGATCGTTCAGCCACGATTCCACCACCACGTACATGCCCCCCAGGGAAAGACCGGTGAGCAAGCGAAGCCCAATCCATGCCGGCCCAGAGACCAGCACGCCGTACATCAACGCCGCTAAGGCCAAACTCAGCACAAAAACGGTGAAGCATATTTTGCGGGGCAACCGATGCAACAGCCGCACCGATAGCGGCGTGCCAAACAGGAAGCCGAGGTAATAGGTGGCGTTCGCGGCGCCCATGAGGCCGGTCGAAAATCCCTCGGCTTTTGCCCGCACTCCAAGCAGGGAGCCCAGGAGCCCGTTGCCGATCATCAAGACGCCAGTGGCGATGATCACCGACGTTGCCGTGCGGCGTGACTCCGTGCGATGCAACGGGTGCAAGAGAGTCACGAGCATCAGCCACGATACAACTGCGACAATCAGACGGTGGTGCTATCGACCGCCCGGGGGCTGGGTTGCCCGCCTAGTGTTGCGCCATGCCTGCGCCTGATCCTCGCCTTGCCACGCGCACCTATGGCGTTGCCCCGTTTCATGTGGTGGCCCTCAGCGAGATCGCCTACGCGCTTACCGCGCAGGGTCGTGACGTGATCATGATGCTGCCCGGCGAACCGGATTTTGGCACGCCCCCGTCGGTGATTGAGTCGGCGACATCGTGGCTGCAATCCGGGCAGGTCCGCTATACACAGTCGTTCGGTATTCCGTCGTTGCGCCACAAAATTTCGCAGTACTACGCCGACCGTCTCGGCGTCACCGTGCCGGTTGAACGGATTGCCATCACCACCGGCGCGTCGAGCGCGTTGTTGTTAGCGCTGGCGGCCACGCTCGACAAGGACCAACACTTGCTGCTCGCCGACCCCGGGTACCCCTGCAATCGTCACTTCGCCAGAGTGTTCGAAGGCCGGGCAACCAACGTGGCCGTTGGCCCCGAATCCAACTATCAACTCTCGGCGGAATCGATCGGCGCACACTGGACGCCCGACACGGCCGGCGCGCTCATCGCGTCGCCGTCCAACCCGACCGGCACGATCGTGCCTCACGATGAGATGGCAAAAATCGCCGACACCGTGGCCGCAAACAAGGGCACGCTGTACGTCGACGAGATCTACGGCGAACTTGTCTACGACCATGACCCCGACACGATTCTGGGCCACACCCACGACGCGTTTGTGATCAACAGTTTCTCGAAAACGTTTGGTATGACCGGTTGGCGATTGGGGTGGATGGTGGTGCCCGAGTGGGCCGTGGGCCCGCTCACCCGATTGGCGGCCAACATGTACATCTCCGCGCCGGAAGTCTCCCAGCATGCCGGCGTGGCCTGTTTCACACCTGAAGTGTGGGCGATCGTGGCGGAGCGAAAGGCCGAGTTGCGTGCTCGTCGCGACCGGTTGGTTGACGGCCTACGCACGATTGGATTTCATATCCCCGTCGTGCCGGAGGGAGCGTTCTACGTTTACGCCGACTGCTCAAAATTCACTGACGATTCCTACGCGTGGTGCATGCGTCTCCTCAACGAAGAGTTCGTCGGCGTGACCCCCGGTGTCGATTTCGG
>JAYWAI010000274.1:0-1743 GCA_043782545.1 Acidimicrobiia bacterium | reverse complement strand
CAAGCGGCCGCACGCTCGGCCGCCAAGTTGTCGGCCGATTTGGTGACTGGCTGGTTGGGTCATCGCAACGACGTCAGTGCCCTGGCCGCCTTGACACGCAAAGGTTTCGTGGTAGACACGCTCGAAACCACCGGTAACTGGCGCGACCTCCCCACCATCTTCGATGCCGTGCGCGCCGCCATCTTGAATGTGCCCCACGCCCGTGCCGCTACGTGTCACCAAAGCCATGCTTATACCGACGGTGCCTGTCTGTATTTCACGTTTGCCGGCACTCCCCCAGCTGACGAACGTGACGCTTTTTATCGCGATGTGTGGGACGCCGGTACGGCTGCTGCGCTCCGGGCCGGAGCGAATCTCTCGCACCATCACGGTGTCGGGCTGAACCGGGCCAGATTTATGCGAACCGCTATCGGTACCGGGCTCGACGTGCTCGACAGCGTGAAATACGCACTCGATGAAAACGGCATTATGAACCCCGGCAAGCTCGGGCTCGCCGACGCATTTGGATCCATTCATGACCCGGCAATTTCACGATGAAGATTCGTGGTATTGAAATTTCGCAGGCAGCCGTGCGCTACGGCGTCATGAATATCGCCCTATTTGCCGGGCCGTGTGTCATCGTCAGCCAGGTCTTGGCTGACCACAAATCTGGTACGAGTGCGATCCCCATTCTGTTGTTTCTAGGGGTCATTTTCGGGTTCGCTCTGGGCGGATTCGGTGCGGCGCGTTCCCGGCCCGACGCTCCGCTGATTCACGGTGCGCTGGCGGCCGCAGCGGCCTTTGCAATTATCCAAACCATTGGCATCATTCGCCGTTCGATTTCTGGGGATGCGCTGCACATCACGAGCATTGCGTTTAACTTTATGGTCGCCGTACTGGCCGCCATGATCGGCAGCACGATGGTGAATTCCAGCGGCAATAAGGCACGGCAAAGCATCAAGCGGCGTTAGCCGATACGACTCAACGGGGGCACTTGTGAGCATTCTGGTTATCGACGTCGGCACGTCAAGCGTTCGCGCCCTCATTGTGCGGCCCGACGCCACCATTGCCCATGAAATCCAACGGTCACTTTTGCCCTCAACTCCATTCGCAGGGCTCGTAGAGATCGACGCTGTGGCACTCCGGGCCGCGATTTTGGACCTCAGCACAGCGGTGTTGGCGCAACACGGACCCGTGTTGGGGGTGGGCATTGCGGCCCAGCGAGCCTCCACGATCGTGTGGGACCGGGCCACCGGCGAGCCAATCGCGCCCGGCCTGGGGTGGCAGGATCTGCGCACCATCGGCGACTGTTTCGCCATGCAAGCGCACGGCTATCGCCTCGCCCCCAACGCCTCTGCGACCAAGGTGAAATACTTTCTGGACACGTACGACGCTGATCGCCGGCGAGCCGACGCCGGCGAACTCTGTTTCGGCACGATCGATACCTATGCGGCCTGGGTGTTGAGCAATGGTGCCAGCCACATCACCGACCGATCCAACGCCGCCATTACGTCGCTCACACTGCCCGACGCATCACAGTGGCACGACGAACTCTTGGCGCTGCTCAACATTCCCCCGGCCATGCTGCCCACCATCGTGGGCACATCCGGGCAACTCGCCGTCGCCAGCGCGCTGCCCGGCGCTCCCCCGATTCTGGGGATGGCAGGCGACCAACAAGCGAGCCTCATCGGTCAGGCGTGCGTACGACCGGGCGACGCCAAAATTACCTTCGGTACTGGCGGCATGCTGGACGTTGTTCTGGGG
>JAYWAI010000273.1:0-1754 GCA_043782545.1 Acidimicrobiia bacterium | reverse complement strand
CGGGCCAGGGCGATGATGTAGATGAGGTCGAACACGCCGACCATGACGGCGAGGGATTTCACGAAAGTGTTACCGGGGTACTCCATGAAAATGAACACAGTCACCATGCCCGTGCCGAGCCCTTTGGACCACGCCACGGTGAATGACAAATCACGCGGATTGCTACGGGTCATCACAAACCAGATGTACAGACCGGACATCAGAATGTTGTCGAGGTACGCCGACACACTTCCCAACGGCAAGTCGTAATGACTCCGGCGCAGGCCCCAATAGAAATAGCCCCATCCAACCAAGAGCGCTACAACTACGTAGTTGAAATATTTTCTATATATCAAATACGGCGAATCGGATGCCCCGAAGCGGAAGACGGCCAGCAGAATAAACACATCCAGCACGCACGCGCCGCGGTAGATGAATTGCAATCCTGACCCCATATTTTGTTGCCATATAAAGCCCCACATGAATTCCCATACGACGTTCGACGTGGCGGCCACGACGGGAATTTCTAATCGTTTGGTGCGCACAGCGCGAATCACGATCACTACGTAGGCGGGCGTCCACACCAGAAACCCGCCGACATACCAGAACGTGGCCCAATGTGAATATGTTTGCACCCCCCGCAGACCGTTCATTTCGAAAGTGTCCACGATTCAGCGAGCGAATCAGGAATGGCAAACGGTGCCCGTTCGCCGCCGCGCTCCATGGCAAACATTTCAACGAGCAGCATTCGTGAAAATGGCTCGATGAGTTGCTTCACATGAGCGTCGTGTTCGATGGCGTCGTCGATGATGTCGAGCAATCGCAACAGCGGTGCCAAGAATCGAAACCATCCCGGTTGACTCGGAGGTACTGACAGAAGATCAGCTGTTTCGTCTCCAATCAAGTGACGAATGAGCACGGGCACGAGTCGCCCGAGGCCCTTCTCGTGCGGCTTGCTCAACACGCTCTTGGCCCGACGAGTCCCGAAGTGCGGCGTCAATTCTTCCAACAGCGTGACCAGTGCGGCAGTCAGAGCGGCACCTTGCGGAGACGACCGATTTTGGCGGCGGCGAATAGTGGCCACGAGATCAGAAGCATCGGCGACAGTGAGCGGCTGAAGGTCGACTCGTACGCCGAGCATGTCACCCACCACGCTCCACATGTAGAGATAGTCGGCCATGTCGTCGGGCGTCACGCGAATCCCGAGGCGGGCCATTGGCTCCACCGGTACATAAGAAAACGACAACAGCGTTCCCGCCAAATCTTCCTGGTTGATGGGCAAGCCCCACGCCGCTTGATCCCATGTCCCGTCGTGAGCCACGAGCTGACGAACAGCGCCGTGCATGAGGCGTATATGTTGCGCACTGCGGACGCCTTTGCCACCAGGCGCAAGGCCGCCGGGCGCCATGACATCCATCAGGAACTGGCCGGTCTCCATGATGCGCCGGCGGGTGTCGGTCTGGAGGCGGGCCGTCTCGAAGAGCACCTTGACCCCGTTGGCCGCCGCGTACGCAGAGGGAAGCGATGCACAAAACAGACTCATCGAAATCTGCAAACCCCACACCTGAAAAAACTTCTCGGCCCGCTGGATACTGGCCATGTCCACGGTTGGAGGCAAAACGTTGGTGTTCAGATATTCGGTGACTTCGGGTGGCAATTCGGTGGGCACCAGCTGATCGTTTCGTACCAGTGTCCGCATGATTTCGTTGACTTTGTCGATGCCGCCCGATTCGAATATTTTTCGGACCACATCGTCGGCGAGCGGGTCGCCCATG
>JAYWAI010000272.1:0-12478 GCA_043782545.1 Acidimicrobiia bacterium | reverse complement strand
ATTGGGACGCCCAACGCACCGCTACGGCGATTGCCTCGGCTATCTCGGCGGCCGAGGAAACTGGTGGCGATTTCGACGTGATTTTGTTCGGCAACGAGTCGGCTGATTCTGGCGGATTCCAAGTCGGAATTCGAGTGGCACACAAGCTCGCACGCCCGGTCGTGAACGGCATCAAAGGCATCGCGTTTTCGACGTCCGCCGACGGCGCAGCGATTACGGTGGCCAAACGCGAATCTGATGGTGGCCACGAGATTTACCACGTGCCCATGCCCGCTGTGTTGGGCGTCAAAGAGGGCATCAATTTGCCTCGGTACCCCACGATGAAGGGCCGTTTGTCGTCCAAGAAAGTGGTCGTGGTGCAACACCAATCTGACGCCCCTGCTGGAGGCCAGCACCTCGTTGCGCTGCAACGCCCAGCCGAACAAGCCAGCCGCACCGTGGTGCTTGGCACGGGCGTAGAAGCTGCGCCGGCCATTGTTGATTTGCTCACCGAATTGGGGCTCGTATGACCGTGCTCGTTGTTGTCGAACATGACCGGGGCACGTTCGCTCCGGCCACTGATGAGGCGCTCACTGTTGGTGCCCGTATTGCCGCCGCGCAAGGCGTGGCGTTGCACGCCATCACCATCGGTGCTGCCGCCGATGGGCTCGCTTCGAGCCTTGGCGATTACGGCGTAACGACCGTGCACCAAGCTCATCACGCACTGCTCACCGACTACGGCCCAGAGGCCTGGGCAACGGTTGTAACACAACTCGTTGCATCGCTCGCGCCCTCGACAGTGCTGGCCACCGGCACCGATCGCGGCAATGAAATTTTGGCCCACGTAGCCGCGCTGCTCGACGTGCCAATGATGGCCAACGTGCTCGAATTGGACGCCGCCAACCTGAGCGAAATGACCCGCATGCGTTGGGGCGGATCACTGCTCGAGCGGGCCTCGATCACTGGTGGCGTAACGCTCTTTACGGTGTCACATCATTCGGTTGAAGTTGTCAAAACTGAAGGCTCCCCTGCTGCAGCCGTAGTGGCCTTCGCTCCCGCTTTGGATGTGAAGCACGCTCGCACAATGGTGGTCGAACGCGCCGAACGCGTCGCTGGAGTCACGCTCGCCACCGCACCCGTTGTGGTGTCAGGCGGCCGTGGTGTTGGGTCACCAGAAGCCTTTGCTCCGCTCGAAAAACTGGCGGGCATGTTGGGCGGCGTTGTGGGCTGCTCGCGTGCGGTCACCAACAATGGATGGCGTCCTCACACCGACCAGGTTGGTCAGACAGGCACCAGAATCGCACCGGAAATTTACATTGCGTGCGGCATCTCTGGGGCCATTCAACATTGGGTTGGTGCCATGGCGTCCAAGAAGATTTTGGCCATCAACACCGACAAAGAGGCCAACATGGTGGCCAAGGCCGACTACGCGGTGATCGGCGATTTGCACCAAGTAATCCCGGCCGTGATCGCCGAACTCGAACGCCGCCGCGGCTGGCCGCCCCAACTCGAATGAAGATGGTCCTACGGGGCAACGAAGCGGCAAATATGCCATGCCGATTGCACGGTGAGCCACGGCAACTCGCAGGCGATCATTAAACGGCGTTTCGTAACCGTTGAGCCAACTCAGTTAGTAGAAGGCAAAGTTCCTTACGAACTTCGACAAATTCGACGATGATTGCTCCGTGTCAAAAACCCGCCTTAGAGCTTTCCGCCGCGCATGCCTTGCATTCGTTTCCTTAGCCGGAGCATGTGTTGCTTCGGTCGCTGCCGCGCCAATGGCGCACGCAGTTAACGACTCCGTTTCGGGAGTCGTCACGTCGGGAGGTGCCCCAGTCGCCGGGGTGACGGTGTCAATCGACCCAGTGCTAAATACTTCACCCGTTACCGCCACCACGGGGGCCGCCGGCGATTACTCAATCGCAACGTCACCAGGTTTTCACAATATTCAATTTGTGCTGGGGAGTTACACCTCGTCCATGCAAATTGTCAACGTCAATGGACCAACGACCTTCAATTTCGACATCCCGGCCAACGGAACAATTTCGGGCACGGTCGCCGAGAATGGCGCGCCCGTGGCTGGGGCATTGGTGTCGATCGACAACGGTTTCCGAAGTGCGTTCACATCGTCCGACGGTAAGTACTCATTTAATCTTCTTACGGGCAGCCATTTCGTGGCACTCGACGCCGCTTACAGCGGCTATTTCATAGACGCGACCGTCTATCCAGCGCAATACGTCAACGTGACCAGCAACTCGACCACGAGCCACGACATCCCAGTTACTCGTGGTGGAAAGGTAACCGTCAATCCAATACTTCTGCCGAACTCCACAACAGGTTACGGATTCTCTGTAGCGATCTGTCGTACGAACGTGGCTGCGTCAATTTGTTCCCCGATAAATTCGTCCTCAGCACCGCTTACGTCGAACGCTCTTGCCGCCGGCGACTACGTCATTTCCGTCAGCACATATAACTCGCCTCCGAGCGTATTTCCGCTCACGCCCGTCACGATCACGCCCAACAACACCGTATTGGTCTCAATCCAAGCCGAGATTCCAGCAACTTTGACAGGAAAGGTGTCAGGCAGCAATGCAGCCATCGTGAGTGCCGGCACCATTTCGGTTTGCGACACATCCAGGACAGTCTGCAGTTGGGGGTCAATCGCCGCCGACGGGACGTACCTTGTGCCAGGGCTTCGCGGTGGAACCGTCGTTGTCGGTGTGTACCCATATACAAATTTTATTCCCTTACTAAATCAACCTTTGACAGTGATTCCTTCAACTCCGAATACCCACGATTTCGTGTTGCAACCTGGGGCGTCGATAACCGGCAAAGTGACTTTCGGGGGTTCTCCACTGGGTTACTACCCGGTCGATGCCTGCCTCGTCACCGATCGCCAAAATTGTATCGGGCATGGATACAGCGTCTCGGATGGGTCCTATCTCATACAAGGGCTTCCGGCGGGCGACTACGTCGTGCAAGTGAAGGAAAACCGTCGACGCTACGGGTCGACCTTGGCGTCGGTGAGTGCGGCGCAATCGATCACGGGTGCCGATATCGTGGTGTATGGCGACGCAGACGGAGACACGATCGACGATCACACCGAATCGCTCGCTCCAAATAGCGGAGACGGCAATGGAGATGGCATACCCGACGCGCAACAGCCAAACGTTGCGTCGGCTCTCGGCAACAAGGGCGACTATGTCACCGCGGAGTCCCGGACAGGCACGGTGGTTCAACCGAACTATGTCAGTCTCGGGTCACTCACTTTTCCGAATCTATTGACGCCATTTGATGCCTTCAACATTTCCGTTTCGTCGGGAACCTCGCCGGTGGCTCCGGGAGCTTTGGAAACCCTCAAGGTTTATCTTCCATCAAAAGCGACGGCGTTCCAGACATACGACCGAACGTCGGCGACATGGTCAGCCTTGACCTTCGATGGAGTCACCGGACCCCAATTTTCCGGCAAGGTGATGACAATTACTGCTATCGACGGGGGCCGGGGCGAAGTAACTCCGGTTAACGCCCCTGGCGTTGTCGAGTTCAGTGGAGTGCCGACCCGCTCTGCTGTCGTGGCCCCGGTTGTCACGATTACCAAAGGGCCAAAACCTACCTTGACCGATGACAACGCCCGATTCGTTTTTAGCTCCGACCAAACGGGCACGACGTTCTTGTGCTCACTCGACGTCAGGACAGCCAAACCATGCACATCGCCAACCACCTACCACGACATAAAACTCGGCACCCACACATTCACCGTCACCGGCGACAACAACGGCGTCAACAGCGCCCCAGCAACCTACAGCTGGACCCGCACAAAAGAGTCACGCGATCAGAGGTAGCGCTCCAAGCCATCCGATCTGCCACTAAACAAACGTCGATTGTCGGAGCTCAACATGAGCTCGACCGACAATGGCCATGGCACTTGATCTGCCGTTCCTCGCACCAGAGCCCGACTCCGACCGGATCGCTACTTTTGTCGAGGACATCAAGTTGTAAACCACCGCCACCAAAGTTGCCGGTTAACGTTGGGATCTGTGCCAGGCGAACGTGGCGGCGACTTCGTTGAATGTAAAAATGTGGAGCCCTTCGATGCCCAAGCGAGCGGCGTTCGGAGCAATTTGCTTCAACAATTTGCCGGGATCGTAGCCACCCGGTCGCAGCAAACGCGTCAGTGTCGAACGAT
This sequence comes from Acidimicrobiia bacterium, assembly GCA_043782545.1. Taxonomy (GTDB): domain Bacteria; phylum Actinomycetota; class Acidimicrobiia; order Acidimicrobiales; family JBBRKR01; genus JBBRKR01. The sequence goes on along the minus strand of JAYWAI010000272.1, from coordinate 8,313 downwards.
TTTTCTTCACAAACCGTAGTGACGAACCGATACCGAGACGTGCACCCATCGTGACAAGTTTCGTGCGATCAACCGCGCCAGGAATTCCCAAATGCACCGGCACCACAAAGCCATTGGCGCGTTCATTGCCGAGCCACTGCTCAATCTTGCTGACGTCGAAACACATTTGAGTGGTGGCAAAACCCAACACACCGGCGTCCTTCAACAACGCTTGCTTGGCCTGAAGCGCTTCGGCCAGTTTTTGTCGCGGAATGACCCCGTGACCGTCGGGATAGGCCGTAAATCCAACGGTGGCCAACCCGTGGTTGCTGTCGAGAAGGTCCCGCATGAAACCGAACGCATCGGTGTAGTCGCCGGCAGGTTCCGGCGAATCTCCACCGACTACAAATATTTCGTCAACACCATGATCGGATAACCACACCGCAATCTCTGAGACGTGCCCCCGGTCACGCACCAGGCGAGCAGACAGGTGCGGCACGACATGGTGCCCGGCGTCAGTGAGACGCGCCGTGAGATCCAGCGTTGCCTCCAGACCTTTGGCGGGCGAACAGGTCATTGACAGACGACTTCCGGCCGGAATCTCAGCGATCTGCGCCTCAAGATTCTTGAGGGGCACGAGTTCGAAACTGGCGTTGTTTAACAGCGACAACAAGGTCATGTGATCATCCGAACTCATCGGGCAACTCTTCTTTCCGGCGGTCCACGAACTCGCGCAATTCTGCGTCAATTGCCTCATCGAGCGCTGGTGGCTCGTAAGCCGCGAGTGACGCTTTCCAGAGCTTGTTGGCGCGCTGCGCGGCATCAAGCGCGCCGTCTTCCGTCCACTGTTCGAAGCTGGCATTGTCAGCCGTCTCAGAACGGTAAAACGCGTTCTCGAAATTGGCGAGCGTGTGCGCAGTGCCCAGAAAGTGATTGCCGGGAGTGTTTTCACGAATGGCGTCGAGGGCTTGGCCGTTGTCGCTGAGGTCGAGTCCTTTGGCAAACACCATCATCATGCCGAGTTGGTCGTTGTCGAGCATGAACTTTTCGTACCCTATCGCCAGACCGCCTTCGAGCCAACCAGCAGCGTGCAACACGAAGTTGGTACCCGCCATTACCGTAGGGATCAGCGTCGAAACACTTTCATACGCCGCCTGAGCATCGGGCAGTTTCGAGGCGCACAACGAGCCGCCCGAACGGAATGGCACGCCGAGACGACGTGCCAGAGCGGCCATCACGTACAGCACCACAGTGGGCTCCGGCGTGCCGAATGTGGGGGCACCGGTCTGCATCGACATCGAACTGGCGAACGAGCCCAAAATCACCGGTGCTCCAGGCTTGATCAATTGCGTGAAAGCCATACCAGCCAACGCTTCGGCGAGTGTTTGTGCACACACGCCGGCACTCGTCACTGGGGCCATCGCGCCAGCCAAAATGAACGGTGTGATGATCGATGCTTGATCGTTTTCGGCGTACACCTGAGCGGCGGCCAGCATCGATCCATCCCACACCAGCGGCGAGGACGCGTTGATCAAACTGGTCATCACGGTGCGACCCCCAAGGTCACCACCGAACGCGATTCTGGCCAGCTCGAAACTGTCGGCGGCACGGGTGCCAGCGGTCACGGATCCCATGAACGGCTTGTCGCTGTACTTGATATGCGAGTACACCATTTCCAGATGGCGTTTAGAAACAGGGATGTCGACCGGCTCACATACAGTGCCCCCGGAGTGGTGCAAGTGTGGCGACATGTAGGCCAGTTTGATGAAGTTCTGGAAGTCAGCAATGGTGGCGTAACGGCGACCGTTGTCGAGATCGTGCACAAACGGTGAGCCGTAGTTCGGGGCAAACACGGTGGCGTTGCCGCCGATTTGCACACTGTTGGCCGGGTTACGAGCATGCTGGGTATACACGGCTGGCGCGGTTGCTTGCACGATGCTCCGGGCTAGGCCACGAGGGAATCGCACTCGGGTGCCGTCTACGATCGCTCCGCCATCGGCGAACACCTTGAGGGCGCTCGGGTAGTCACGGATCTCAACGCCGACCTCATCCAAAATGGTGTCGGCGTTATATTCCAATATGGCCAAACCCTCATCGCTCACTAACTCGAATGGCTTGAGCTGGCGGATCATGAAGGGGTCGCGGGCAATGGTGTGCGCTGCCCGCACGGCTTGGCGACCCGAGCGTCCCCCGCTGCGGCGTGCGTTTCGTTCCTCAGTCATGCTTGTCTCTTTCGTGTGAGGTGGTGGTGGTGGTCTAACTGCGGCGACGGCGACGGCCGCCAGCGTTGTCATTCGAGGTGGATCGAGCGGGAATTTCGACGTGCTGACTCATGTGCGTAGTCGGCGCGTCGAGATGAGGAAAGGCCATTGCTTTCACGAAGAGTTCTTGAAACGCGGGCTCCGTGGCCGTCTCGATTTTGATGACTCTGCGCACGGCCTGTTCCATGTCGGCGCGCTGCGCGGCGCTTAACAATGCCCGCACTGCCCCGGCCCCGGCGGCATTTCCGACGGAGCGCACACCGGCCAGTTCACAGTCAGGTACGAGGCCCAACACCATGGCGTACAACGGGTCGATGTGAGCACCGAAGGCGCCAGCCAAGCGGATGTCAGTGAGTGCTTCAACACCAGCGTGGGCGACGAGTAGATCAATGCCAGCTCGCAACGCAGCCTTGGCCAATTGGATAGCCCGCACGTCGTTTTGCGTGACTATCAACGCGCTGGGGCCTTCGCCAAAGAGCACGTAGGAAAACGTGCGCCCCTCACCGATCACGCGGGCGCTCCTGGCCGCTCCCGATGCGGCGATGGTGCCGTCGTGTTCGACGATGCCGCTGAGAAACATCTCAGCGATCACTTCAATAATTCCCGAGCCGCAGATGCCCGAAATGTTCAGTTCGGCCGTGGCTTCGGTGAAGCCGGGCTCGTCGCTCCACATGTCAGCGCCAATCACTTTGACGCGCGGTTCAAGCGTGACACGGTCGATGCGCACTCGTTCGATAGCCCCGGCAGTGGCACGTTGGCCGCACGAAATTTGGGCTCCTTCGAACGCCGGGCCAGTTGGACTTGACGCTGCGAATTGCACAGTGCGATCGCCGAGCACAATTTCGGCGTTAGTACCCACGTCGACCACGAGTTGCATGTGGTCGCTGTGATGCGGACCCTCACTCAAAATCACCGCGGCGGTGTCGGCACCGACGTGGCCAGCAATGCACGGAGCGAAGTACACATTGGCGTTGGGCGCGTCGATCTCGATCGCGGTCGCTCGCGTATGCACCGGTGCGCTGGTGGCCAAAATGAACGGCGCCATGCCTAGCGGTGTCGGGTCGATGCCGAGCATGAGATGGTGCATGATCGGGTTACCTACCAACACGATGTCGAGCAAGTGCGCAGCGTCGATGTCGGCTTCGGCCACCAATTCGGCAACGAGTTCATCGAGCGCTTGACGAACCGCCGCAGTGAGGTTGCGTTCACCGCCCGGGTTCATCATCACGTACGACACCCGGCTCATGAGGTCTTCGCCGAAACGAATCTGCGGGTTCATGCGCCCGGCGCTGCCCAGAATTTCGCCAGAGCTGAGATCGCAAATGTGACCGGCAATAGTGGTCGAGCCGCAGTCGATGGCAATGCCATACGCACTGCCTACGAAGCCCGGCCACAGCGCCGCCAGCTCCCCGCGGCCGTCGAGCGCTACGGTCATGGGGCCACGCTCAGCATTGAGAGTTGGATGCAGTGACGCCAGCAATCGCGTGGGCACTGACGTGATTGGTCGGCCATGTTGTGCCATCACGGCATCGGCAATGAGTTCAGCCGCGCTGCGATCGTCACCCAATTCGGCGGCCGTCACATCGACATACAGCAGGGCGTAATTGGGGTCGACCACCAAGCCGTCAACGTTGACACTTTTGCGCACCACTTGGCGGTGGACCTGGCTCGCTTCGGGAACATCAATGACCACATCGCCGTGAATCGTGGCCGCACAGCCCAGCCGCATACCGGCGTCGATTGTACGTTTGCCGGGGTACTCGATTTCGGTTTGCGTCCAATCGCCCAAAGCTTCTGAGCGCGCCTCGATCTGCCATTTAGCGAAGGAACCAACGCCGGGCGTTACCATGCACCGACCGCAAATACCACGCCCGCCACACACCGAATCGATGTCGACACCGAGTTGGCGTGCTGCGTTCAGAACGTTGGTACCCGCGTCGAATTCACCGTCTAGACCAGATGGAGTGAACACCACGCGAGGCATGATCGAATTACTCGGTCGGACGGCGGCGACGGCCGCCCTCTCGGCCTTCACGGCCTCCAGTAGGGGCATTCGGATCTCGGTTGGCTCGGATCCAAGCTGCGCAGTCTGGGTCATTACCGGCCAACACGTCGGCTGCTTTCACCGACGCTTTTACGTCGGCGTGCAGAGGGTTCATGATAGCCGACGTCATGCCAGCACCGATGGCCATCGACAGAAATGTGCCCGTGATGGTGTTGCGATTCGGCAACCCAAAGCTCACGTTGGATGCGCCACATGTGGTGTTCACACCGAGCTCGTCACGCAAACGCCCGACCAACCGAAACACTTGTTGGCCGGCGTACCGCAACGCGCCTATGGGCATCACGAGCGGGTCGACCACGATGTCGCACGGTTTGATGCCGTAGTCGCTGGCGCGGTTCACGATTTTTTGGGCCACCAGAAACCGCACATCTGGGTCTTCAGAAATACCGGTCTCATCGTTGGAAATTGCTACTACTGCGGCCCCGTATTTTGCTACCAGGGGGAGCACTCGTTCCATCTGCTCGTCTTCGCCTGTGACCGAATTGACCAGGGGCTTGCCTTGGTACACGGCCAAACCTGCGGCTAAGGCCTCGATGATCGACGAATCGATCGACAGCGGTACATCGGTGACGCCTTGCACTAACTGAATCGCACGCGCCAAAAGTGCTGGCTCATCGGCAAGGGGAATGCCGGCATTCACGTCCAGCATCTGCGCGCCAGCGGCAACTTGAGCCAGCGCATCGGCTTCGACGCGACTGAAGTCGCCAACCTTCATTTCTTCCGCCAACAGTTTGCGGCCCGTGGGGTTGATGCGTTCGCCGATCATCACGAAGGGCCGATCGAAACCGATGACCACCTCACGCGTGGCGGAACTCAAAATCGTATGGGTCATTCGTCATCCTCGTCGTCGACATTGGTGAAAGGGTCTGGCGGCTCGTCGCCAGCTTCGAGCGCCGCTGCGGCATCGTCAGCGTCGGCTTGTTTAACGCGATCCCGACCGGGGCCTCGCAAAATCTCTCCGCCTTCGACGCCACCACGAGCGGCCAAATCGCGAAGTCGATCCCTGGTGAATTGAGCGTCAATTAAGCCTGCATGCGACGTGGCCTCATTGATCAGATCGTTGCTACACGGCGTAGTTTCACGACGCCACTGCTCGACGTATTCGTGCGCGGTGGTGACGCCAGCAAACATCGCGGCGCGGTCAATGGCTTTTTGGAACCGATGATCCAGCAACACTTGGTGCCGCTCGCGCCCGGCTTGTGCGTTGACTTGTGCGGGGATGTCTCGCCAGTAAATGACGACCAATTTAGCGGGCATGGTCACACCGTGGTTTCTGTTGCGGTCGACACGCGGGGCCGAATCGAATCAATGAACACTTCGTTAAACGGGACCAAGCCGACGTGGCGATGTTCAAACGCTAAGCCCAGTTGTGCGGCCGCTTTACGCCCCATCTTGACGAGGTTGTCGCCCGGCGTTTGTGTGATCAGCACGACGCGCGTGTAGTTACCAAAGTAGGTATCGCGTAGCTCAGGATGCTTGTCGAGCCCGAGACCCACCATGACCAATTGGTCGAATTGACGCACCAGGAAATCGGTCAGAAAGAACGTGCCCGGCTCGGCTTCGTGGAGAGCGGCGAAATCAGCAGCGCCCGTGAAAAACTCATAGCAGTGGGCACCTGGCAATCGAGTCAGGTGACGTCCTGACAGTGCCATTTCGGCAATGATCGCGTCGAGCAAACCGCCAGTGCCGCAATCGGCGTACCCGAGTGACACCGACGAATACAACGCGCCGTCGAGCGCTTTACGAACTCTGTCGGGAATGAGCGACGGCCGGTTGTGCAACGACGCGGGCAAGTATTCGACGTCAACCGACACGTCGGAGAGTTGGTCAAGCACGGAGCGAATTTCCCTGACCAACGCGCCGCACGCGACAACGAGATGACGGTTAGGCGTGACGGGCGGCACGACGTTGCGCCACAAGCGACTTGGCCATTTCGGCGGCCACAGCTGCGTCGCGGCAGTAGGCATCGGCCCCAATAGCGGTGCCGAATTCCTCATTCAGGGGGGCGCCGCCCACGAGCACGATATACTCGTCACGCAGACCTTTGGAGATGAGCGTGTCGATGACCACCTTCATGTAAGGCATGGTCGTGGTGAGCAGCGCAGACAGCCCCAAGATGTCCGGCTTGTGCAATTCGAGCGCAGCGAGGTACTTGTCGGCATCGGTGTTGATGCCGAGGTCGTAGACCTCAAAACCGGCGCCTTCAAGCATCATGGCGACGAGATTTTTGCCGATGTCGTGGATGTCGCCCTTCACGGTGCCGATCACCACTTTGCCGATTGGCTCGACGCCGGTTTCGGCAAGCAACGGACGCAAGATGGCCATCCCTGCCTTCATGGCATTCGCACTCAGAAGTACCTCGGGCACAAACAAAATGCCATCGCGGAAGTCGATGCCGACGATTCGCATACCCTCCACGAGCGCCTCATCGAGCACGCGCTGGGCGCTGTAGCCGCGGCCCAAAAGAATGTTGGTACCTTCGGTGATCTCGGCGGCGAGACCGTCGTACAGGTCGTCATGCATCTGTTTCGTGAGGTCATCGTCGCTCAGACTCGACAGGTCAATTTCTTCGAAATCGTCGTCACTCATGAGATCTCCTGAGAGCTAGTCGTTGACGAAACTTCGCAGCCAGACAGCCGAACCCCGAGCTCGGTGGACACCGACATCTGTAGCGAAATCGCGTTGTGGAAAAGATACACGCTGTTCCGTATCGCGGAAACTATCCGCGATGTGGAATCTACCAGAGCATGAGAACCTCAGGTGACGATACGCCGATGAAATTTCTACTCAGGTTGTATGTAGTACTCAACATGTTCGGGAGCCAGCGGCGCGTTGCCCAAAATGATGTCAGCAGCCTTTTCCGCCAGCATCATCACGGGCGCATAAATATTGCCGTTGGTGACGTGGCACATCGCTGACGCGTCGACCACTCGTAGCCCGTTGACTCCGTGCACGCGCATTGTTTCTGGGTCGACCACGCTCATGTCGTCGGTACCCATACGGCAGGTGCACGATGGGTGCAACGCCGTCTCGCCATCACGCCGAACCCAGTCCAAAATTTCTTCCCCAGTAGCCACGGTCGGCCCCGGCGAGAGTTCACCATTCGAGAATGGTTCGAACGCCGGTTGGTTCAAAATAAGGCGAGTGACTCGCACGGCCTCTTCCCACTCTTGACGATCTTGCGGTGTCGACAAATAGTTGAATTGCAATTTCGGTTTCGCGCGCGGATCACGTGAGACAATCTTGACCCAGCCCCGTGAATTCGAATACATCGGCCCGACATGCACTTGATAGCCATGGCCCCCAGCCGGCGCGCTGCCGTCGTAACGCACTGCGATCGGCAAGAAGTGAAACATCAAGTTGGGGTATTTCACCGTGTCGTTTGACCGAATAAAGCCGCCCGCTTCGAAGTGATTCGTAGCCCCTGGACCCTTGCGAAAGAACAGCCATTGGAAACCAATCCAGGGCCGATTGCGCCACTTGAGGGCGGGTGCCATCGAGACCGGTTGTTTGCATCCGTGTTGCACGTAGACCTCGAGGTGGTCTTCCATGTTTTCGCCAACGCCAGGCAGATCGTGCACGACGGGAATGCCCAGTGACGCCAACTCGGCTGCATTGCCAACCCCGGAAAGTTGCAACACTTGCGGCGTGTTGATGGCGCCACCACACAAAATGATCTCTTTACCCATCGCCACCGTGGTTGCGCCCTTGCGAATCTGGTACTCGACTCCGGTCGCGGTCTGCCCGTCAAATATGACCTTGTTGACGAGCGAGCGCGTCAGCACGGTCAGGTTCTTTCGATCCTTGAGAATCGGATGTAAATACGCTCGCGCCGCAGACAGGCGGCGACCACGCCGGATGTTGCGGTCAAACATGGCAAAGCCTTCTTGCTTATACCCGTTGACATCTTTGGTGAGCGGGAATCCGGCCTGTTGCACGGCGTTGAAGAAGGCGCCAAAAAGTGGATTGGTAGCCGGGCCGCGTTCGAGTTCGAGTGGCCCATGGTCG
>JAYWAI010000271.1:0-4703 GCA_043782545.1 Acidimicrobiia bacterium | reverse complement strand
CGTTCCAACACGACATCGACCGGGGCGCCCGATAACGGGTTGTAGTTCTTGAATGTGGTAGTTAGCAACCGGCCCGTATCATCGTACGTGAATTCTTTACGTTTTCCGCGGGCATCGATTTCCGCTCTGCGGCGCCCCGCCGGGTCGTATTCGAACGCCGACAACTGAATCGACCGCGTGACGCCCGGTATCCGGGGGTCGTCTGCGAAACCAGAAATCGTTTTCGTTAACGGCATGCTGCGGTCATCATAGGTGTTCGCAAAAACGGTGCCTTTCGCGTCTGTGACCGTGGCCACGTTACCGACCGCGTCGAACGTTTGCGACACCACACTGCCCTCAGGATCCACAGTGCGATACTCGCGATCTAACCCATCAAGCCATTTCGTCGTGACCCGGGCCGTGTCGCCGCCGACCAAATCCGAAACGGTTGACGTGACAATCGAGTACGGGTTCGCGGTGCGTACCACTGCGTCGTCGTACACCGTCGAGATTTTGAGTTGATGCGACACTCCGGTCACGGAATTCAACGAAGCTGGCGAAGTGACCGACGCGACACGGCCCACAAAATCGTACGTGTATGTCGTCATAGCAGTTTTGGCCGCGACTGCTGCCGGTCCGACACCGGTCTGAGCGATATACGCGGTTGTTTCGGTCAGTTTCCGGCCAAGCTCGTCATACGTGTACGACATGACCAAACCGGCAGGGTCGGTCATACGACGCAAATCACCTTTCGAGTCATAGTCATACGTCGTGATTTCACCCTGCCCGTTGGCTTTCTGTATTAACAACGCCGGTGGCACCAAACCCGTACCGACCGCTGGATTCACTGCAGTCGCCGTATCCGAATACGTGTACTGCGTGAACACCGCGCCAGCCGCCCAATCATGCGTAGCAGGGTGAGATTCTTTCAAACGACGACCCGACACCAAATCGACCGTGTACGTGATGGTCCCCGCCGGAGCCGGCGGCGTTTCAGTCAACAGAAAACTCGTCCCAGCCGAATACGTATACGTCCAAGCCGCACCCAACTGATCCTTTTTGGTTACAACATTCCCGCGATCATCGTTGGTGTACTCGACAGTCTTGGCGTTCTCATCAGTGAACTTCGTCAGAAACCCCGAGGCATCGAATTCCCATTTCTGAGTCTGCGCCCCAGGCAACGCCTTTTGCCGCAACCGCTTCTCACTGTCATAGTCATACGTCGCCGATTTCGCTTTGGGATCCCACACCGTGGTGCGATCCAACACGGTCACCCCGACCGTCAACGCCGACGCAACATGCGTGTACCCCCAATGCTGCCCCGCACCATTGTCCTGGCCAGACACCTTGCCCGCCGCGTCGTACGCGACGACGAACACATTGTTTCCCGATGGTTTACGAATCGACGTCAACCGATTCTGGCCGTCATACCCATACACCGTGCACACTCCCGTGCTCGCGTTGTTCCGAGGATCGCACACCTTGACCAAATTGTCATTCGAATAAAAATAGTTCCACTGCAACACCCCAACACCCGTCACTGCCTGCGTCGCCACCGATACCACATGAGCGTACGAATTCCCAGCCTGCACTGCCCACGTCAACGTCAACGCACGACCCGACTTAGCGTCCACAAACGACTGCACAGGCGCACCATTACGCGGCACCACCGTCAAGGTGCGACCATCAGAATCCGTCACCCCGATCAACGCGCCATTCCCATCAAACGCATACTTCGTACGATCCGTAAATGCCACCTCCCAACTACCAGACACCACCGTCAACTTTTCGGTCAGCCCAAACGGGGCCGCGATCGACGAATCAGGATTCGTGCCAAAAAACTCTCGACGCCCATCTGCATTTACCAACGTACGACCACCCGACGCCAACTCCAACCGAATTTCATACGGCGACGTATATCCACGCCCAAAACCAGAATCCGCCCGCGTATCCAAACTGTTATACGAACGCGTCACACCCAACTGCGGCCCCACCGACGTCACCAATACATCCGACGACGGCAAAAAGAAATTCCCATTCGCCGTATTCACCCCACCCGACGCCTCAATATTCGGATCACGACCAATCTTCCACACCGGCGACACCACCGGCACCGTCGCAATAAACGACCACACGCCTGATCCGAAATCGGTGAGTGTGGAGCCGTTCCTGAGGTCGCCCGTAAAGACACTCCAATAATACGGCCTTGACCAAAACAGCGAGTTCGCTGGTATGGACCATGATGCGCTTGCCGTTCCATTGATAATCCAAGGCGAATCAAAACAGCCAGCAAATTGCGTCCAAGATTGACGCGACCACTGTGTGGCCGCCGTTGAGTCAGTACACACCCGAAACTTGAATCTCAGCGCGTCGTTATTCGGATCGCTCCCGGTTGCTGTCAATGTTGGAGTCGCGGTGGATATGGACGCACCATCGCTTACCCCGCTCAGGATCGCCGAATTTGGAGAAATATTCGTGTAAAAAATGTCGTGAGCCTGAGCCATTGACGTATCGTCACCACGAAACCATGCAACCCCTTCATCGACAAGGTCATACACATACTCCCAAGATGCCGTATTCGGAAAGTCAACTAGCTTCGGAGTAGGAAACAAATTGGCTGCCAATGAAACGGTCTGACCGGGTTGCACGATGCCGGGCAACGTAGTCCTGGCACCATCGTAAACGACCGGTATCACCGCGCCCGAGGTCGTGACCTGGTTGATGTGGTACGACACGTTCGTCTGGCCAGGCACCCACGTCGTCGAGCCAGTGTTGGTTATCATCAAATTAGCCAAACCTGAAAGATCCTCGGCCGGTGCTGGGTACGTGAAAGTCGGCGTAATTTGAGCCGAATGGGTGTGGTACGTGACCCAAAGGGATGGCCCGTTGCCACGCTCGTACGCGTTGAATTCCTTGTACGCGTACACATCATTCTTCGAAACATCATCTACCCGGATCGACACTCCGTAGTTCGGATAATTCGCCGAATCGTTCACCCAATTATTCACCGCCGCCGTCACGTTCAACGTCGTGTTGTTCTCCGGGCATGCGGCCGAATACCCCTTGGTGTCCTGCGTCCACGCGATTTGCTCACCAGTAGTGGCGCCCGGGAACCCTGTCATTGTGGTCCCGCCCCACGCCTGAGTCACTCGATACACCCCAAACCCCCGCTCAGCACACGAATACGAATACGACTGACGCAACACCAACGACGCAGAATCAATTTTTGGTTTCAACGCAACAATCGAATCCAACCCCGAAAAATGGATATACGTCTCGCCACGATTCAAACCGACACCAAAAATACTCGTCGTCGCCGCACCGATCTCCAACTGACCCAGGGTCGCACGATTCGCCGCCGTACCGAACTCCCGAACAAACGTGTCATCCGCGTCAGGACCCCACGCCACCACTGTTGGGTCCACCCGCACCGGAAACACTCGAGCCGGATCATCTAGCCACACACGATCCAATTGCACGACAACAGCCGGTTTCCCATTCGCGGCCACACCAATCGAAAAATCGACGCCCAACGACACCTCACCCCGAGGCGAATGAGCCACCACCGCCGAATCAACCATCCACCCCTTACGAATACCCCCCAACACCTTGCCGGTCTCGTCAACGAATTCGACATCGCCACCAGCGGTCACACGCGCCGACACGCCCTGCAAATCGACCGGAAAAACGAACCGATCCGGGCTCGACTTGGCATTCAAAACCAACCAGTTCTTCACACCGTCGTTCACCGATTCGAACTCCACACCCACCCCTGGCAACACATTCGACAACCCAACCTTCGCCGCGCCAACCAACACCCCTGACGGGACACCGGCGCCTTCCATCGCGAACCCGACGCTATGACCAGAATCCCAACGCGCCCGCACAAGCGAACCGCCAGCCTTCACCGAAACCGGAATTTCGACACCCAACGCCCCGGCACGATTTCGTAAAACACCCGCCGCCAAATCCAACATCAACGACGGATCAATTTTCTGCCACACACCCGAACCATCACGAAAATTTACTTTCGTTTCCGACACCACCGCAGTCTCAGACCCATCCGCGTTCGCGTACACAGAAGTAAACGCATCCCGCTTCCCGGCCACCTCCGCACTCCTCGCAGCATCGAAACCCACCGGAACCCCCGCCGCCTTACGCGGCGTCACTACCGAAGGCACAACACCCGTCGACGCAGACCGAGGATCCAGGGGAATCAACCCGCCCGCAGGAACCACACCAGCACCAGAGTCAGCCGGAGTCGGCGGCACACCCACCACCGGCGACAGCACTCCACCAACCGACGCTCCAAGCTCCCCAACCCGGCTCGGAACAAAGCCAACCACCTTCGGACCCGGCACCGCACCAGCCGGAGGCACCCACGGCACATACCCCAACAACGACCCCACCAAAGCAACAGCAGCAACAGCAGCAACGCACAAAGACCGAACCCGCATCATTTCCCCCGAAAAAAATTTTGGGAAGAACCGGCCGCCCAACCCGAAGAGACTCTAGCTAGAAAAAAAAAACGCCAGTCAACAACCATCATGAAAATATCTGACAAATTTTCCCGCAACTGGCCAGCCCAAAAACAATGGCATGACAAAAAGAGCTGGCCCGATGAAGGGCCCAATCGGCTACAGAATGTTGGTGATGGCGCCGGTCTCGGCGCCTTGCACGAGGCGGGCATACTTGCCCAACACGCCAGTCGTAAAACGTCCAGC
>JAYWAI010000270.1:0-12489 GCA_043782545.1 Acidimicrobiia bacterium | reverse complement strand
TTACCGAGTACTTCACGTCGACGAGCCACAAGCCCGTGCAAGACATCGCCATTTCGGCTCGTACCGGCCCGGCCACCGTGGTGCTCTCAGGCACCGCGTCGGGCCTCGAATCATCGGTGTACGCCATCATCTGTATTGCTATTGCCCTCGGCGGCGCATTGTGGCTCGGCGGTGGCAACATTCAGTTCTCGTTGTACCTCGTGGCCCTGGCTGGCATGGGCATGTTGGCTACCACTGGTGTCATCGTGTCGGAAGACACCTTCGGCCCTGTGTCAGACAACGCAGCTGGCATTGCTGAAATGTCTGGCGAATTCCATGGTGAGCCAGAGCGCATCATGGTGAGCCTCGACGCCGTCGGCAACACCACCAAGGCCGTCACCAAGGGCTTCGCCATTGGTTCGGCAGTTATTGCCTCGGTCGCCATCTTTGCATCGTTCATCGAAACTATCGCCAGTGAACTCGGCCTCAAGGGTGCCGACGGCAAGGCCATCGAAGGTGCGGCGATTTTCAAAAACGCAGCAACCCAAATCAACGTGGCCGACGTCAAGACCTTTATCGGTCTCCTGATTGGCGGCTCGATTGCATTCCTGTTCTCGGCGTTGGCCATCCGCGCCGTGGGCCGTACCGCTGGCGTTGTAGTGCAAGAAGTGCGTCGCCAATTCGCAGACGGCATGATCATGGCTGGCACCAAGAAGCCCGACTACGGCCCTGTCATCGACATCTGTACGGCGGCGTCATTGCGCGAACTCACCACCCCTGCGCTTCTCGCCGTGCTGTCGCCAGTCATCATTGGTTTCGGCATCAACTACCAAGCCCTCGGCGGCTTCCTGGCTGCGGTCATCCTCACCGGCCAGCTGATGGCCAACTACCTCAGCAACGCTGGTGGCGCTTGGGACAATGCCAAGAAGTTCATCGAAGACGGCAACGAAGGCGGCAAGGGATCCGACGCACACAAGGCCGCCGTTATTGGCGACACGGTTGGTGACCCCTTTAAAGATACCGCTGGCCCGGCGCTCAACCCGCTCATCAAGGTGATGAACCTGGTGTCATTGTTGACGCTCCCCGCCATCATCAAGTACCAGCACAACGACGGTGTGCGCTTCACCATCTCGGGCGTGTGTTTGGCCATCTTGATCGGCGCAGTGCTGTTCTCCAAGCGCGAGGCTCCAGCCATCGGTGCCGACGCTCCCGCCGCTGTTCACGTCTAACCGACCTGGTACCGGCGGGAGCGTCAACTACTCCTGGCGATCGCTCGGGTGGTTTTTTACACGAGATGCTCCGCCCGGTCGCGACAGCGCAACGGGCGCAGCGACAGGGAGTTAGTGCTCGGCGGAGCCTTGTTGCATGGCCCGCATAACGCAAGCTTCGGCTTCAATACGCGGTTGCCAACCCTTGGGATTGGTGAATTTACCTGGCTCGAGGGCCTTATACACATCGAAGAAGTGGGCAATTTCGTCGAGCAAGTAATGGGGCAAATCGGAGAGATCCGTCACGTGTGACCAACGGGGATCCTTGGCCGGTACGCACAAAATCTTGTCGTCGCCGCCAGCATCGTCGTCCATACAAAACATGCCGACCGGCCGCACCATGATGTGGCAACCGGGGAAGGTCTTCTCGTCAAGCAACACCAGCACATCCAGCGGGTCACCGTCGTCGCCGAGCGAATCGATCACGAAGCCGTAGTCGGCCGGATATTGCGTAGCGGTGAATAGCGTGCGGTCGAGCCACACTGCGCCGGTCTCATGGTCAACTTCATATTTGTTGCGAGAACCCTTGGGAATCTCGATAACAATGGCAATTTCCATCTACGCCGCCTGAGCTTTCTTCCGTTTGACTTCCACGATGATCGGGATCACCGAGACCAGAACTACCACTGCGCTAATCGGTATGAGGTAGTGCTCAATTGAGGGGAATTTCTTGCCGAGCACCGCGCCGACGCCGGTCACGCCAAGCCCCCATGCCACGCCGCCAATCACGTTCCAACGCAAGAACAACGAATATTTCATACGACCCACGCCCGCCACGATCGGCGCAAAGGTTCGCACCACGGGCACGAAGCGGGCCAGAAAAATGGTGTACGGACCACGCTCGTCGAAATAGGCCTGTGCCCGCTGAACGTTCTCCTGCTTGAACAAACGGGAGTTCGGTCGGTCAAAAAGCGCTGGCCCGACCTTTTTGCCAAAGAGATACCCGACCTGATCGCCAAGGATCGCCGCCACAACCACAACCGGCATGAGCGAGTAGAGGTGCAAGCCAAATTTGTGGGTCGCGGCAAACAGGCCGGCCAAAAAGAGGAGAGAGTCGCCAGGTAAAAAGAACCCAATCAGCAGACCCGATTCGGCAAAGACGATCGCCGCTATTCCGGCGAGCCCGAATGTATCGATGAGGTATTTGGGCGAAATACTGAGTTTGGCGAGAAGGAGAGCAAGTTGCACTGCGCAAGACTACGGAGTTTGCTGGGCAATTCGTGCGCACTACCGGTGAATTCGACCATTGGCTTGAATTGAGCAACACGGCCCAGCGGCCCTTACGGCACTCTGCGGGCTAGGCGCTGCGCCATGAGTGGGAGCGCCAACCAACACAGTCGATGTCGATCGCATCCACGCCATACAAAATTTCGCCGACAACTACGCACGGCATGAAATAACCATTCGGATTCATGTCAACTTCGCCGCTGGTGGTCCATTCCAGATCGAGACCCATCGGCGTCAGGTCTCCTCGAATTTCCGACAATCCACCCACCGGCAACTCGGCCGTGACCACCGCAAACGCCTCTAAGCCAACGCTCCAATGTTCATACGGCGTTTCGCATTCGTGATCGGCCCACATGCCGTCACCGCGGAGCAGGAGGCCTTGTTTCGGGCGTGGCAGCGTGTCGGAATACACCGTGGCAAATTGGCCGCCCGCCGTGGTAAACGTCGCGTGATACTTCGACACCGCGCCCGCAACGTCAATCCTCACTACCAAACCTTGGCATCCAAACTCGTACGTATCGCTCCCGTCGTGCAGCGCTTCGTCGCGAGAGTTCACAACACGCGCACCACCGCGGTGCCAGCAACAAGGTCGTGCAGCCCAAGGCGCCGCTTGTTAGTCAACGCAAACCCCCACACGATCACGGGGCCCGCAATATCGACCAGCGGGATAATGAGGGTAAATACGGGGGTAAACCAACGCAGCGCCGCCGCGCTCCAACCAGGTCGGTCGCCGGTCTTTCGATCGACGACTCGCAAACCCAACAGCGCCTTGCCGAGCGTACGCCCCCACAATGCCGTCGGCAGCAATTCAAAGAGTAGGAACACTGCCGCGATGGTGACCTTCGAGGCCACTTTCGACGTGTCGTAGCCCCCTTTGAATCCTGTGGGAATATCAAAGCCCAGAGCGTTGCGCACCAGTTCGATCTTCACTACCACGATGATCCACGCATCGAAAACGCCGTCAATTACGCGAGCACCAACGCGCCGCCCAAATTCGGCGGGTACCAGCGAGGAGTTTTCGGGCATCACCAGATCGTAGAGTGAGGGCGTGAATTTGACGCTGTTTTCTGAAGAATGGTTGCGAGACCTCGCGGCCCGGGCAGCCACGATTCGACTCGACGACGTATCCACGTCTGTTGTTATCCAACAACACGTCGGCGACCAGTCATGGTTTGCGACCATCAGCGCTGGGGGCCTCTGCGTGACTCCCGGCGTGGCTCATCGTGCTGACGTCACGCTCACGCAATCGTTGGTTACCGCCACGGCAATTGCGCGTGGGAAGCTCAGCTCACAGCAATGCTTTATCGACGGTCGCGTCCAACTCGATGGCGATGCCGACGCGCTCATCGCCGCCCGCCCGTGGTTTGCGGCTCTAGATCAAATCGCTCCGGATCAAATCGCTCCGGCAACCGCTCAGGCAACTGGGCCGGACGCCGACCCGAGCGTGGCGTAATGCCCGAGCTACCCGAAATACAAGCCCACTCCGAACGATTGGATCAATCGTTCGCCGGAGCACGGCTCGTGGCATTCAAACCGTTCACCTTCACGGCCCTGAAGACCTTCGCTCCATCACCTGACCTCGCTATTGGACACGCGCTCAATAAGGTCAGTCGGCGAGGAAAGTATCTGCTCATGACCTTCGACGACGTCACGTTCATCGTGCATCTTATGCAAGGCGGACGGCTCAAACCGGAAAAGTCACAACTGGCGAAACCTCGCAACGGTGTCGCCCGGTGGCTCTTCGACGACGGCCGCAGCCTGCTGCTCACTGAAGCAGGCACCGAACGCAAAGCCGGTGTGTGGCTCAACGCGGGCGATCCACTCTCTCAAGCCCCCCTCAACAAACTCGGCCCAGAACCAAGCTCGCTGACTGCCGCGGCGCTCTATGAGCGTCTCACGACCAACAACATGCGTCTTATCGGCTGGCTGCGAGACCAACACAACATCTCAGGTATTGGGCGGCGTTTGTGCAATGAAATTTGTTGGCGAGCCGAGATGTCTCCGTACGCGATGACCGGAAAATTTTCGGCCGATCAGGCCGCCGTATTGCTCGACGCCATCAACGACCGCGTCGGCGAATCGCTGGATGTCGAGCGCACATTCGATGAGATCAAGCCGTCGTTGGAACGACCCGGTGCCGTGTATCACCGTGTGGGCAGCGAGTGCGTGCGGTGCGGCGACGAAATCTGCGCCGTTACCTACAGCAGTTACTCAGTGCAGTACTGCCCCACCTGTCAGACACATGGAAAACGGCTGGCCGACAATACGACCAGCCGCTTCCTCAAATAAATACTGCCGAGCTACCCGACGCCGGCAGCGTCCCCATAGTGCAGTTCTAGATCAGGCCAAGCTCGATGACGGCGTCGCGTTCTTCGACCAATTCAGCATGGGTGGCGTTGATCTTGCCTTGGCTAAATTCGGTGATTTCGAGGCCCTGGACGATCGAGTACGCACCACTGGTACACGTACACGGGAACGACGAAATGATGCCCTCGGGCGTGCCGTAGGAACCGTCAGACGGGATTGCCATCGACACCCAATCGCCATCCGGGGTGCCCAGTGCCCATGTGCGCATGTGATCAACGGCCGCGTTGGCCGCTGATGCCGCTGACGACAAGCCACGAGCTTCGATGATTGCCGCGCCGCGCTTAGCCACAGTCGGGATGAAAGTGCCGTCGAGCCATGCCTGATCGTTGATTAGGGCGGCGGCATTTTGGCCCTTTACTTTGGCGTTGAAAAGGTCGGGGTATTGGGTGGCGGAGTGGTTGCCCCAGATAGTCATGTTGGTGACGTCGGCCACCGTGGTGCCGGTCTTGGCGGCCAATTGGCTCACGGCCCGATTGTGGTCCAAACGTGTCATGGCGGTGAAGCGGCTGTTGTCGAGACCAGCGGCATTACTCATGGCAATAAGCGCGTTGGTGTTGGCTGGGTTGCCGACAACCAAGATCTTGATGTCCTTGGCTGCTGACCGACCAAGCGCCTGGCCTTGGGGCTTGAAGATGCCACCATTGGCGCTAAGCAGGTCGCTGCGCTCCATACCGGCCTTGCGTGGCATTGCGCCCACCAACAAGGCAAAGTCAGCGTCTCCGAAGGCCACATCGGCGTCGTCGGTACGCACCATGCCGGCGAGCAAGGGGAATGCGCAGTCGTCAAGCTCCATCGCAACGCCTTCGAGCGCTTTGAGGGCCAGCGTGATTTCGAGCATCTGCAAAATCACGGGCTGATCGGGGCCAAGCATCGAACCCGATGCGATACGGAACAGCAAGCTGTATCCGATTTGGCCGGCCGCGCCGGTAATTGCAACACGTACAGGAGCCTTCATGGCGGTGCCTCCAGGGGGAAGTTGGTCTCGGGAAAACGTAGTGCGATCTCGACCGCTCACCTGCATGGCGAAGGGTGAAAGTCAGGCTATGTGTGCGTTATGCCATCTTGGCTTGCAGGCGGCGATCGAGTTCCGCCAAGAAATCTTCTGTACTCAACCAGGCTTGGTCACGCGACACGAGTGACGCGAGGTCTTTGGTCATCTCGCCAGCTTCGACCGCTTCGACACACACTGCTTCGAGCGTCTCGGCAAACCGCACGACATCTGGCGTATTGTCCAGTTTGCCGCGATGGGACAGCCCGCGCGTCCAGGCGAAGATCGACGCAATTGGGTTGGTTGACGTCTTGTTGCCTTTTTGGTGCTCGCGGTAGTGCCGAGTGACAGTGCCGTGGGCTGCTTCGGCTTCCATGGTTTGGCCGTCTGGCGTAAGCAACACCGACGTCATCAAGCCGAGCGAGCCGAAGCCCTGGGCAACCGTGTCACTTTGCACATCGCCGTCGTAGTTCTTGCACGCCCACACATACCCGCCTTCCCACTTCATCGCGCACGCCACCATGTCGTCGATCAGGCGGTGCTCGTACGTGATGCCCGCGGCGGCAAATTCGCCGGCAAATTCGGCGTCGAATACTTCTTGGAACAGATCCTTGAACCGGCCGTCGTACGCCTTCAAGATCGTGTTTTTCGTCGACAGGTACAACGGGTAGTTGCGGTTGAGGCTGTAGCGCATCGAGGCACGAGCGAAATCGCGGATCGAATCGTCGAAGTTGTACATGCCCATGAGCACGCCGCCGTCGGCAAATTTGGCCACTTCGAGGACGGTCGGCTCGGTGCCGTCAGCGTGCGTGATGGTGAGAGTGGCGGTGCCGGCGCCCTTGACCACAACGTCGGTGGCTTTGTACTGATCGCCATGGGCATGACGGCCAATCACAATGGGCTTCGTCCAGCCGGGTACAAGGCGCGGAATGTTGGAGCAAATAATCGGCTCCCGGAAAATCACGCCGCCCAGGATGTTTCGGATGGTGCCGTTAGGCGATTTCCACATTTTTTTGAGGCCGAACTCTTCTACGCGAGCTTCGTCGGGAGTGATGGTGGCGCATTTGACGGCCACGCCATATTGCTTGGTGGCGTTCGCCGAGTCGATGGTCACTTGGTCGTTGGTGGCGTCGCGGTGCTCGATACCAAGATCGAAATACTTGAGATCGATATCGAGGTACGGCAGGATCAATCGGTCTTTGATGAACTGCCAAATAATGCGAGTCATCTCGTCGCCGTCCATCTCGACGATGGGGTTAACTACTTTGATTTTGGCCATGGCAACGCCTCCGAGGTGGGCAACTTGTACTGAACTTGTATACCTTAACGCGAAATGCCGCCGCGAGTCACACGGCCCGCAATCGGACGCGCCACCCCGAGCTACAGACCGAGCGCCCGATAAATCTCTTGCGTGGCATGCGACTTATTCAGCGTGTAAAAGTGCAAACCAGGAGCACCCTGCGCCATGAGCTTTTGACACAGTTCGGTGGCCATGTCGACGCCCTCGCGATAGATGTCCTCTGGCTTGGAGTACTTGGTGAGGCGGTGCACCATCCACCCCGGTACCGCCGCGCCCATCGACGCCATGCGGTCGATAGAACTGTGCGCGGTGACGGGCATGATGCCGGGCACGATCGGCTTGTCGACGCCGATATCGCGCATTTCATTCACGAGGCGGAAATAATCATCAGCTTCGAAGAAGAACTGCGACATACCGAAATCGGCAGCTCGCATCTTGCTGGCCAGGTGGTGCCGATCCGAGACCAAATTCGATGATCGCGGGTGCCCGATGGGATGAGCGGCGACACCGATCGAAAACCCACCGATCGCTCGGGCCAGATGCACGAGTTCCTCGGCGTACAACAACTCACCCTGCGTGGCATCTTCGTGCATGGGCGGGTCGCCACCTAACGCCAAAACGTTTTCGACTCCCGATTTGCGGAGCTCCACGAGCGTTTCGGCCAGTTCAAGGCGAGAATGGCTCGCACAAATGAGGTGGGCCATTGGGGTAAAGCCGGTCGTCTTGACCATGCCAGCTACCAGCTCGGTAGTACGACGCCGCGAGGCCAGCCCACCGCGGTATGTGACTGACACAAAAGACGGATTGAGCGGCTGCAAGTCGACCAGCGCCTTCACCAGAGTGGCCTGTTCTGCGTCGGACTTGGGCGGAAAAAACTCGAAAGAGTACGTCGGGCCAGCCGCGAGAAGATCAGCAATAAGCGCCATAGCTCGGCAAGGTTACATGCGATCACCAGACAGCGGGTCCCGAGAAAACAAGTTTGTTTTTGTGCTCACGATCAGTGGCCGGGCGCCGATAGATAACAGTGGGAATGCCATCAGAACCAGACTGGCGCGTCGTCGTCGAGAGGTTCCCTGATGCCGTTTTGATTCTTGACGCCAACTTCGTCGTCACTACCGCCAATCACGCCATTACCGAAGTCATTGGCTGGGACGCTGATGTTTTGATCGGCGGCCAGGCCATGGAGTTCATCCATCCCGATGACCTCGACGAGGTGGCTGTACGAATGGGCGACCTTGAAAATCCCGATCTACAAGCCGAGCCGTCGATGCCGTTGCGGTTACTTCGCAATGACGGTGAATACCAACTTGTCGAAGTGTCGGCGCGCACGCTTGAACCATTTTCGTTGGCCAGTGGCATCGTCATCAACATTCGTGACGTGTCAGATAAGGTCGAACGAGAGACGCAGCTGCAAACATCACAGGCTCTCAACGACACCATGTTGGAGTACCTGTCAGAAGGCGTTTTGGCCTGCGACGCCAACGGCCACATCACGGCGTACAACCCAGCCTTTCGTGAAATTCATGGGCTGCCCCTCGACTTCGATCTCCCCGGCGACCGGTGGCGAGAGTGCTACAAAGTGCTCGACATACACGGTCACGAACTACAGGACATTTCCGAGGGGCCTCTGTATCGGCTACTCAACGGTGAGCAGATCGGCAAGGTGCAACTGACCATTGTGCGCGCCGATGGGTCAGTGCGACACATCGAAGACAGCGGAAAGCTCATGACGGACTCGGCCGGAAACGTGTTGGGCGCCGTGCTTGCCATTCGGGACGTCACCACCGAACGTGCTGCCCAAGAGGCACTTACCCGCCAAGCTCTCTACGACCCACTCACGGGTCTCGCCAATCGAATCCTGCTCGAAGAACGATTGCAACTGGCTCTGGATCGAGCCTCTCGCGCCGGCAAAGCGGTCTTGGCAATGTTCATCGATCTCGACCGATTCAAAACGGTCAACGACAGCCTCGGGCATTCATTTGGCGATCAACTTCTCGAGGAAGTCGCTCGACGCCTCACTGCCGCCACTCGCCCCGGCGACACCGTTGCTCGCCTCGGCGGCGACGAATTCGTCATTATTGCCGAGGAGATGGACCCCCATCTGGCCGATGCGCTAGCGGCCCGAATTCAAGAGCATTTGGTTGCCCCGGTCACGATCGGTGGCAGCGAAATTCGGGCCTCTGCATCTATTGGTTTGGCGTTGTCGCGTCCAGGTTTGCGATTCGCCGACGCGCTTTTGCGTGATGCCGACGCCGCCATGTACCGGGCCAAGGAAGCCGGCCGGGGTCGTGCCGAAATGTTCGACGACCGCTTGCGCGCCCAGGCCACCAGTCGTCATCAACAAGAACAACGACTCGTCGAAGCCATCAACGACAACCGCCTCCGAGCGCTATATCAGCCCGTCGTCAACCCTTACAACCACGAGATCGTGGGCGTTGAAACCCTTATCAGATACCACGATCCCGACCGCGGCCTCATTTCGCCACACGATTTTTTGAGCGTCGCCGAGGAGACCGGTCTGATCACTCGTATTGACTCGTGGGTCTTTGATCACGCCTGCAACCAACTCTCGACATGGTCACGCGATTTTCCAGAACTCATGATCGGTGTGGGCTGCAACCTCTCCAACGCCCAGTTGGGTCGCCACGATCTCATCGAGGTGACCAAAGCCGCCATCGACCAATACGGAATCGACCCCGACAGCCTTATCATCGAACTATCCGAGGCATCGTTGATGACGGCGACAAGTACCACCATCTCGAATTTGCGTCGACTTCGCGCCTTGGGCTGCCGAGTCGGATTCGACGACTTTGGGACCGGCTTTTCGTCGCTCAATCATCTGCGCGACTTTCCGGTGACGTTCGTGAAAATAGACATGTCGTTTACCTCGCAATTGGGCGTGGATCCGTTCACTGATGCCATTGTGGGCGCTATTGCCGACCTGGCTCACACCCTCGGCATCAACGTGATTGCCGAGGGCGTCGAGTTGCCCGAGCAGGCCACCATGCTGATGGAAATGGGCATCGATCGGTTGCAGGGTTACCTATATTCGCGTCCCATCGAGGCGAGCAGCATCACGACTCTGCTGAGCGCAGGCGGCGTTTTGCTGCCGAGCGTTAGTGCCGGAAGTGGCGCTTCCCGGTAAAGATCAACGCAATGCCGTGCTCGTTGGCGGCGGCAATCACTTCGTCATCGCGCACCGAGCCGCCAGGTTCAACCACCACGCGCACCCGTGCCTTGGCCACTTCATCCAAGCCGTCGCGGAAGGGAAAAAAGGCATCGCTGGCCGCCGCTCCGCCTTGGGCTCGCCCATCGGCTTTTCGCAACGCGATCGCCGCAGATTCGACCCGATTTTGCTGACCCGCACCGATACCAAATGCTTGTTGGTGAGCCGTCAAAACAATGGCGTTGGAACTCACGCTGGCGCACACGCGCCAGGCAAATTCGGCCTCTGCCCATTCAGATTCGGTTGGCTGTTGGTCGGTCGGCACAGCGCACGCTGCGCGATCGAACGACACTACATCTTGATCTTGTATGAGCATGGCGTTGCCGACCGTGCGCATGTGTCTGGCCGAGGCCTCAGGTGCGTTCGCGACAATGATGCGAAGATTTTTCTTTTTTTGCAATATTGCCAAAGCATCGTCGTCAAACGACGGAGCGACAATCACTTCGGTGAACACCTCGTTGAGTGCAGTCGCCGCCACCGCAGTGAACGCCCGATTGACCGCCACAATGCCGCCAAAGGCCGACACCGGGTCACAGAGGTGCGCTTTGCGGTACGCATCGGCCACGTCAGATCCAATCGCCGCGCCACAAGGGTTGGCGTGCTTGATGACAACTGCGGCAGGCTGGTCGCCCAGCGAATGCACTAGGCGCCACGCTGCGTCGGTGTCAAAAACATTGAGATAGCTGAGTTCTTTGCCGCCGAGTTGCGCGGCGGTGGACCACCACGATTCCTGCCTCCCGAACGTGTAGAGCGCCCCGGATTGGTGAGGGTTCTCGCCGTAACGCAATTCAGTGTGGCGTTCGAGCGTGACATGCATCGTGTCAGGGCTTTGAATGCCAGCGTCGAACCAACTCACG
Organism: Acidimicrobiia bacterium; assembly: GCA_043782545.1. Taxonomy (GTDB): domain Bacteria; phylum Actinomycetota; class Acidimicrobiia; order Acidimicrobiales; family JBBRKR01; genus JBBRKR01. The sequence continues at coordinate 1,277 of JAYWAI010000270.1, read as the reverse complement.
ATCGCGCCGTCATAGGCCGCCGTGTGGGCAAACGCTTTGCGCGCCATTTTCACGCGGGTATCCAGGGTGGTGTCGCCGTGCTCAGCTATTTCTTTGAGGACGCTGTCGTAGTCAGCAGGGTCCACAACAACAGTGACGCGATGATGGTTTTTGGCGGCGCTGCGCAACATCGACGGGCCGCCAATGTCGATCATCTCGATTGACGGTTGAGCGCTAAAAGGGTAGAGGTTCCCAACGACCATGTCGAACGGTTTGATGCCGTACTTTTCGAAATCCTTGGCGTGCTCAGGGTCAGCAGGGTTGCCGAGCAGGCCCCCGTGCACCATTGGATGCAACGTCACCACGCGATGACTCAGAATTGGCGGGTAGCCGGTGAGGTGGGCGACGTCGATACAGTCAACGCCCGCCTCGGTCAATGTGCGGGCGGTCCCGCCGCTGGAAACGATTTCTGCCCCCAATTCCTTGAGTCGTTGGGCGAAGGTGACGATAGAACTCTTGTCAAACACACTGATCAGAACTCGCATCAAGCGATTCTGTCAGACCGACTATCCCAGCAAGCAGGGCGCGCTTTCGAGTACGTTCCGCCTAGTTATCTACCTCGAACATAAAGGGGGCAGGTCTATGGACCTTTCCAAACTCAAAATGTCCCAAAAAATTGCGGGAGGAGGTGCAGTCGTTTTTATAGTTGCGTACTTCCTGCCGTGGTTCTCTATTGGTAACTCGATTTATAGCGTTGACTACAGCGGATCGGACGTCGGCTTTCTGTGGAGCACGCTCCCGCTGTTGTGTGCTCTCGCCGTACTTGCGTCAATTGCCGTGCCTCTATTCGCCCCCCAAGTCGACTTGTCGAAGTCGCTCCAGCCGGTCGTGGTCTTTGGCGCCGGCGCTTTGGCGGCATTTTTGGTGATTCTCAAGCTGATCATCGGAGAGTCAGTCGGCGTGAGCATCTCGGACATCACCCTCGACCGTGCGTGGGGCCTTTTCGTCGCAGCGATTGCTGCGGGTGCTATGGCTTACGGCTGCTTCTTAATCTTCAAAGAAGGTGGCGGCGATATCAAGAACATCGGCGCCTCCATGAATAAGCCATCGGGCGGCTCGACACCTCCCCCGCCACCTCCCCCGCCAGCCAACTAACGCTGAGCACGAAACACAATCGACACCCGTTGGCCCGCTCCCCCGAGCGGGCCAACGTCGTTTTACGGGAGGCTTTTCAAGGCTTCTTTCGTCGTGCTGTGATTCAAGAGAATCAAGATGATTACCGGCAGAATCACGACAAT
>JAYWAI010000269.1:0-1762 GCA_043782545.1 Acidimicrobiia bacterium | reverse complement strand
CGTGCAGCGGCGATTGCCTGAGATCGGTCTCGGAAGTCACCCAGCGATTCTGGCAGGCGACGGGCCACTCACGGCGGACTTTGCCGCGTTTGGCGCCGCTGAGAAGGTCACAATTGCCGCATCTACATCACTCTTGACTCCCGCTAGAGCCAAAATGTTGAGTACGCCTTGACCCTTGCGCACGACGTCGATCAACTCATCGCCGTTGCGCACGACCACGCTTCTACCACCGGCAAATATCACGTTGACGGTCGTGATGTCGTCACCTAAGACCTCGCGTACGTAGGCGAATGACTCGCGCACCATCTCAAGTTTGATTCCGGCGTCGACCAAGCTCTTGATCACTTTGAGCTCGAGCAAGTCGCGATATCCATAGCGACGACGGGACCCGGACCCGGCGGCGTCAAGCATTGTCGGTCGCACAAGGTCGGTACGAGCCCAGTAGTCAAGCTGCCGGTAGGTAATTCCAACGATTTCCGCCGCGGCCGTTCCAGAGAATCCTTCAAGCATTCGCCCAGATTACACGCTTGAAACTTGCCAGGGTATGACGGTGGGCGCGATCCCCCGCACTCAATGCGAAACTTATTAGCTCTGGAAGTCCGTCGGGTCGATGTCATCCAGAAATTGTCGGAACTCTTCGACCAATTCGTCGCTGTCAACCGCGCCGGGCTCCCCGCTCGACACGGCCGCGGATTCGGCGGGTTGACCGGCTTCATCCATCACCGATTCGCTGACAAACATTGGCGCGTGGGCCCGAAGTGCCAATGCCATCGCATCACTCGGTCGAGACGAAATACGCACCGTCTCACCCGAGCTCTGGCGCACTAACAGGTCAGCGAAGAAGATCCGATCCTGAATCGTGTGCACCTCTATTCGTTCCAACGAGGCACCCAATCCGCGCAAGGTGTCGATCCACAAATCGTGAGTCATGGGTCGAGTGGTCTCGACCTTTTCCAATGCGAAGGCAATCGCCGTAGCTTCTGGCCCCCCGATAAAAATCGGCAAGACGCGGCCGCCGTCAATATTTTCCCGCAAAATCACCACGGGAGTATTGGTAGGCATCTCAACCCGAAGGCCAATGAGCTCGACTTCGATCATCTCCGAAGACTAGCGGTCACACCTGATCTGAAAACCGGCGCGCTGCTTTTCTCATCAGCACGGCATGCATTCCTTCGGCCAAGTTGGCCATCTCAACCACTGCGTCGACTGCTTTGCGCTTGGCGCCATTGGCGTTGTTGCGAAGGTGAGGCTGCGAGGCCGCTTCGAACACACCCATTTCACGTTCGACGGCCAATTTGAACATCCGCAAATGACGGGCCTGTACTCCGTGGGCATAGAACCTCGCCGCCAATTGCGCGACAGCCACACAATCGGCGTCATACATCATGGTGTTGCCGATCTTTTTACCAGTCAATAGACCATGCGTTTCGAGTTGTTTCACCTCGTCGCCAGACAACCCCGACAATCCACACAGCTCAACGATCGCTACGAACTCACCCGATCCGAGCGGCTGCGCCACAGGAACGCTGACCACGACTGGTACGCCACTTAACGAGTGACCGCCACGCGCCACCGCGGTCGAACGCAAAACGGGAGTAATAACTGCCTCAGAGCGCGCTGCGCCAGAACCCGAACGAGCCGGGGATGTCGTAATCGGCGCACTGTTAGTAGTGCTGACTCCCGCCGACCGAACAATTGGCGGCGGCACAACAGGAACGGATCCCGTGAGGTCCAGCAGGCCGTCGGAATCTCGCCCGTCGAG
>JAYWAI010000268.1:0-1764 GCA_043782545.1 Acidimicrobiia bacterium | reverse complement strand
AAGATTGTGGGGTCGAAACGACCATCGGTCACGCGCCATGCGTTAACGGCCGCGTTGACGAGTTCGTACGTCTCCTGGCTCAAAGCAACGGTGCCGGTGTCACGATCGTTGAGGCGACTCAATTCGCTATTGGGCAAGAACCGGCTCCACCGGCTTTCACACTCGTGCACTTCGGCGGCGGCAGCCTCGAGCGCTCCGGGGCTGGCGTCAATGGCGATGAGGTGCACAGCCACGTTCATGGCTCGAAAACGCAAGTGTTCGACGTGCGGCTCTGGCGAGCTAGTCGTCGGTTCCACCATCGTCATTGGACTTGACCGTAGTCGCCGGGTCGCTTCGGGTGCCAGTGGTTGCCACGACCGCCGTTGTCGACGACGTTGGCTGGGTGTTAGACGCCGTTGGCTGGGTGCCGACCGCCGTCACGGTGGCGACGTTTGAGATGGGCGACGCGGGCGCGTCAGAGTTTGTCAGCAATGTGCCGACCGCGACCCCTCCAGCGCCCACGGTGACCACGACCGCGGCGATCCCAGCCATGCGAATGACTCTCGCTCGGCGTTCGTACCGGGATGTGTTGTGAGAAAATTCGTCAAGTTCGGTCATGTCGTTCCGCTCGTGTACTCCCGCCAAGGCATGTCAAATGGTCGCGCTACGAAACCAATTCACTCGGCGGCCCTGATGGTACGTCAACGATTGGGGCGCTCGCCGTCGGGTCAGGCAACGTCGGCGCCATGGAGTGGGCAACGGCTGCCACAGTTTCCGCGGCAGGGGCCGCGTCCGACGGCTCGGTAACGTGAGCGGGAGCGACCGTGGCATCGGTAGTGGCAACCCTCGGAACGCGTGGCGCACGGGCGACGGGAGCATCTCCACTGGCCGTCGCCGCAGCACTAGCCCGAGCAGCTTTCACGGCTGCTAGCGAGGCAGCGCGATCTTGGCTCTCGACATTCTTGAGCGTGATCAAGCGCATAAACGTGAAACCGAACACCATCATGAACATGAATACTGCGCTCCACAACAGCGCACGGTTTTTCACGTCGGTACCGTTTTGCCACGAGTGCATGCAGCTGATGACAAACAGAGGAAAACTCAACAGGTGGATGGTGTGCCAGACCCGTTTGGGCATCTTGCTGCGCAACCACGAAGTCACTTGAATGGCCAGCAACAGATACAGCGCCACAATGCCCCACGCCACTGCAGTGGGGCGGTACCAGAAAGACTTCTTGCGGGCATACGGAATGAGAATTTCGCGCCATCCGTAGTGGGAAAAGGCGATGTGCTTGATGGGGTCTTTCAACCAACCATCGCCGACCACACCCAAAATGTGAATCGCCGTAAATACGAGGGCCAGGCTCCCGAGCCAGCGGTGGAGATCGAGCAACCAAGCCGGTGTTGGATTTTTGCCGAGCGCACGAGTCGACAGCGCGAGCCCCCAAATAATCGAGGCCCCGCACAGCAGCCAGGTCACAATGCCACTGGAGCGCGAGACGTACCAGAAGACGTGATTGTTGAGTTGAGCGATCATGGTTGCGGTGCACTTCCTCCGGTGGTACCCACCGGCTGCGGAACCGTTGGGGGCGCAGGGGGTGGAGGCTGGGCCGCCGTTGGCTGGGCCGCAGTGGGTTGCGGTGTCGATGGAGCCACTGCAGTACCGACCGCCACGGAGGGTTGCGTGCCGGCGGGTTGGTTCGGTACAACCACTTGGCCCACGCCGCCGTTGTCGTCACCCGTCTGGGGTAACGGGAACAGCGCCGCCGCGGTTGTGGTCGTCGC
>JAYWAI010000267.1:0-4717 GCA_043782545.1 Acidimicrobiia bacterium | reverse complement strand
GTATCGGGAATCTTTGGACAGGATCTCCGTTTAGATTTTCGCGCGTTGCATCTGATCGTTTCGATATGTACGCGATTGACTTGCCACCCGCGGCGATTGTGTCGTTGGCCGCCAACGGTGCTTTTGGTCGTCGCCCCGATTTGGTCGTTGCCGGCGTTAACCCGGGGTGGAACGTCGGCCACGGCGTGATCCACTCAGGAACGTTTGGAGCGGCGTTGACTGCGGCAGTGAACGGAATTGCCGGTGTGGCCGTGAGCTTGGACCACCGCCCAACAAAACAGGGTCACGTTCACTGGGAAACGGCAGCGTTGGTGGCCGGCGGAGTTGTCGATGTCCTCATCGAGCGCGGCCTGTCGGCGGGCGCGTTCAATGTCAATGTCCCAAATGTGCCGGCGCGACTATTGCGTGGATTGAAGCAGTGTCAGCCGGCCCCCGTTGGCTCGATGTGGCGGCTCGACGTGCGTATGGAAAACGGTGCTTTTGTGGTCGCGCCGAACGCCATTGATCGACGGCCGCCACACGGCACAGACCTTGCTGCCCTTCTATTGGATTGGGCGAGTATCACGTTTTTTCACGGTCTCGTGCCGGCCACGTTTGCCAGCCGCACGGTCGTGGAACGCGTGGAGGATCTGATTGCAGGCGCTGTGCGTTCTGGGGCGTCGAGCGCGGATCTTGAATCCATCAGCGTCGGGGCGTAGGGGCACACCCACGGTGCAGCATCGACTCATCATTGTTGGCGGCGGGATTGTTGGCACGCTTCATGCGTGGTATGCAGTGAAGGCTGGCTGGATGGTGACACAACTAGAAGCTGACGACGAACCTCGCATGGGCAGCGTTCGCGGCACAGGTTTGATTTCTGTCAACACCTTCGATCGCGGCGATCTAGCGCAGTTTGTAGCCGAATCGTTTCAACTCTGGCGCGATATTGGCGACGAAATTTTTGAGTTTCCGATTCGAATTATCTCTTCGCTGAAGGTCGCGGTGAGCGAAAGCCAAAACACGGCACTGCTGTCACACATCGACCTTGAGAAATATGGTCAGTCGATCGTTCGGTATCGGCAAGGGGACCGGCTTCTCGAGTTAGGTCCATGGCTCGGGGAGCATGTCGTGGCTGGCTTGTCGTGTGAGGCCGACGGCGTTGTGGATGTGGCTGTCGGTCTAGCGCTGTTGAGAACTGAGCTCAGAAAAAATGCCAATTATTCGTATTTTCCCAACGTTCGAGCGCTCGATATTGGCAGTGGTGGCGTAATGGACCAGTACGGCGAACGGTACTTTGGCGATCAAATTCTTTTAGCGACGGGCACAGAGCAATCGCTGTATTCCGCCGACAGCTCGGCTCGCCGCTTGCTGTCGACCAGCACAGCCATGATGATTCAAACTCGACCGCTTCAAGAGCCGCTGGCTATCGCCATCACTGGTCTCGCCGACACCGACGTTTCGATCGTGCCGCAGTTCGACGGGTCGATCATTGTTGGCGCCGCCATCGATACGACGGGCGCCCACCTGTTCGCCATCGAAGACGCCCGCTGCAAATCGATGATGGGGGCGGCCTCACGGATTTTGGGGCGCCCGCTCCCCCACATTGCTCGGCGATGGCTCACGCGGTATGTGAGTTCATCCGACAACTCGCCCGGGTTGGTGCGCGAAACCATGCCTGGCGTTGTTGTAGTGACCGGCCTTGGCTGGAATGGCCTGACCACCGCGCCGGGGCTAGCTCAACAAACGGTTCGAGGATTTGGTGACTCGCACTACGACTTCGGCTTCGAAGACGAAGAAGTGGTGTTGCGGGAAGTCGACGAAGTCGATCTTCGGCTCTAAGCCACCTGGCTAACCTGGGCGAGCGAAAGCCTTTTCGTACGCCGCGTTTTGCGCCACACCAAAAGGCCGGCAGGTCCGCCGACGATCGGCAACAGAATAGTCATTGGTGCCTCAGGCACGACCGGTATTGGGCCACCGGACTCGTCACACACGTCACTGCCTTTTTCGTTGTCCGAAGACGATGTAGTCGTCGAATCGTCCTCGAAGCGCAATCTCGTGGCGAGAAAATTATTTCGCTGCGCATCTGTTTCGGCCGAGCAATCAGGGGTGCATGTCCCGCGTGCGCCGATGCGATGAACAGTGAATTCCACTTGGGATCCCAGTCGATTCACTGCGTGTTTCAGATCGATCTTGACCGAGACTTTGTCACCTTCTCGGTTGATATCCGGGTCGCATCTCTCAGCGGAGGTCCCGACATCAAGTGCTTTATCGGCCGGGCCGAGTTTGCTGGCTGACGCGCTTGTGGCGTTCATCCCGACAAGGCCCAGGCACAACCCGGTGCCGAGTGCCACTTTGCTTATCGTTCGTTTCACTGGTACTCCATTCGAATATCCGCCCAACGTCAATCAAATCCGACACGCGAGGCTGGCGCGTACCACGGGTCTTTTGATACCAAGTCATAAGACCACATTGCGTGAGCCGCGGCAAACAACATCTAGGTGAATTTTGACTCCCTTGAGTGAACTTTTGGCGAACACATCACGTTTCTGGAAACCAGACCAATGACCGAAAATACAACGACTGAATTTTGACTGAACTCTGAGTTATTCGTGTATTCGATTTTCACGTTGAGTGACGAGCAAATTCCAAAAATTTTCCCGATGTTAGACACGCGTTCACGGTGGATAAAGCCGCAGGACACCAGCCCAATTCACACTGGGCGGGCATCAAATGCTTCTCGAAAACAGTCGAGCGGTCACCTGCGAATGGAGAGAACTATGAGTTTCAAGAATTCGAAGAGTCTGAAAAATTTGGATCCGGCGGGACAGCTCAAAGTACTGCACAAGAGAACCGTCATGATCGTGGCAAGCCTGGTCTTGGCGGTCGCCACATTCCTCTCGGCCTCTGGCGTCGCGTCGGCATCGACTTTTATATCTCCTGTTGGTGTGTACACAGGGCCAGGACTCGGCGGTGTGAACAACGTGTTTTGTCAGGCCATCATGTTTGGTATCAACCCATTGACCGGCAATCCAATCAACATGACCGCGGCCAATCCCATTTCGAAGTCGGTGACTCGTGTCGATAATGCGAATGGGTCGAGTGATTTTGAAGTTACGCTCTTAGGCGACTTGCCGTCGTCCTACTTGGTCGCTGACGGGTATGACTGCGTGTGGGTTGATACCAACGGCGACGGGCTCTTCACGCCCGGCGAGGCTATGCGGCCGTACGTGTCTCCTGGAGTGGCAATCTCGGGGGTGGCCCCAAACCGCAAGATTGTTTTTCAAGTCAATGTACCCAACGCCGCCGGTAAGGCCGTGTGCGACAAGGGCAGCGGAATCAACTACACGCTTCTGACGTCGTCTGCCGGCACTGCCAGCGGAATCGAAACTGGTTCCTGGCTGTACTTCTACTCACAGACCGTGTGCAACCAGCCACCTCCTTCGCCCGTTGTTCCCGAGGTTCCCTACGTGCCGCTCTTCGCCGCGGTCGCTGGCCTGCTCGGGTTTGTCGGTATGCGCAATCGGATGCAAAAACGTGGATCATTGGCGTGACGACTGACGGTAAGCAACGCCAAGGCGACATCGAGGTGAACAACGACTTAACACTGGTGGATTCGCTTGAGTTCAAATTTCGCGGCTCGCATCATTGTGGTCATGACCGCAACCCTTAGCCCGCCCGATGGGGCGGCGGCCGGCTTGCGACCTCGCAGAGCGGTGCATCGACGACAGCCTTCACCCCGCGATTGGAATTTGCTGGCCCGAGTCGTGATCCTGACCACGGTTGTCGGAATTGCCTACAACTACACGATTTTTACCCTGCTACGAACGCTGGTTCTCGACACGCCACTTGCCTATCTGGGTGTCGTGCCATTTGTTTCAGTCATTCTCGCCGTGGCGCATTGGCGGCGCAGCCCAGTCGATGCTGACATTCACGATCGTCAGCTCGACTACCTCGTTGGTGTTCCCCTTGTGGTGGGTTCGTTGCTGGCCAACAGGTTGTTGCCGCACCACCTTTCGACGGTGTTCTGGTATTGGCGCGTTGACGTAGTGACAATGCCATTCTTTGTGGCCGGCATGGTCTGCTTGTTGTTGGGCCTGCGGACTTTGGCCCGAGTTCGCGTCGCTATTTTGTTTTTGTTTTTAGCTTGGCCTTACCCATTTACGCTGGCGATGTTCAAGTGGCTCGACGGCTTCACGAATACGACAATCAGCGCGCTGACTGCGGTGAATGGTCGGATGCACCTGGCCGACCACGACCCGTCGGGCGATGGGAGTCTGTTCATCATCAAGCACGCCGGGCAATCGATTCGGCTGAGCGTGGTATCGAGTTGTTCAGGCGCGAACAGCTTGTTGGGATTCTTGTTGATGGGTACGGCGGCGTTGACGCTCTGTACCGGCAGCAAATTGCGCAAGGGACTGTGGCTCTTGACCGGGTCCGTGTTGTGCTGGGCGTTCAACGTTGTGCGAGTTATGGGCGTGTTTGCTGTAGCGCGTAAGTGGGGGGAAGCGGTCGCCATCGATGCGTTCCATCCGGTCATCGGTCTGGTGTTGTTCTCCATTGCAATGACGATCATGATGTTGCTCATGCGCCGGTTCGGCCTTGAATTTCGCCAGCGTACGGCCAGGACCACGCGTCGGGTGTCGAGCATCAGGGGCATGAAGCTGGCCGGTGTTGGCATGGCCGTGGGCGTCATTGCGGTGCTGGCCGGTACCGTCAATTCATCCTTAGCGAGCTTTGA
>JAYWAI010000266.1:0-12526 GCA_043782545.1 Acidimicrobiia bacterium | reverse complement strand
TGGTGCTCGAGCAAGGTTTCCAGCGTGCTGGGGATGACGAGAAACTCAACATGTTTGGACCGATTGTGCTCGATCTCATGGCGGGCGCCGCCGACCTCGCTGAGACGAGTGACTACGGCAAATAGTTGACCGTGGCAAAATCAAGCAGGGTCATCGCCAATTCGTTGGCAGCGGTACGCGTGTTAATTTGGCGTGCGGCCGCCTCGAGCGGACCCAGACGCGTGAGGGGCTGCTCGTGAATATTAACGACATGATTCTGGTGAGTGTCGACGACCACCTGTGTGAGCCGCCGCAGATGTTCGATGAACACTTGCCCGCCAAGTGGCGCGACCAGGCCCCCAAGGCCATCCACACGCCAGAAGGCAACGATGTGTGGACGTTTAACGGCACCGTGATTCCCAACGTCGGGCTCAACGCGGTAGCAGGGCGACCAAAGGAAGAATACGGCGTGGAACCAACGTCATTCGACGAGATGCGCCCTGGTTGTTATGACGTGCACGAGCGCATCAAAGACATGAATGCCGGCGGCGTGTTGGGCTCGATGTGTTTCCCGTCGTTCCCTGGCTTTGCTGGCCGTTTGTTTGCCGCGCATCCCGACAAGGAATTCGCCGCCGACCTCATTCGGGCCTACAACGACTGGCACATTTTGGAGTGGTGCAACGCGTACCCCGGGCGTTTCATTCCCATGGCGCTGCCCATGATTTGGTCGGCTGAAGAAACCGCTGCCGAGGTACGTCGAGTTGCCGCGATGGGTTGCCACTCGATGACTTTCACCGAAAATCCTGTGCCGCTGGGCCAGCCGAGTTACCACACGGGTTACTGGGATCCGCTGTTTGAAGCGCTAGTTGACTGCACGACAGTGCTGTCGATCCATCTTGGCTCGTCAGGCCAATTGGTGGTTACGGCCCCAGAAGCGCCGATGGACGTCATGATCCAAATGCAGCCGATGAACGTTTCGACGGCCGCGGCAGATTTGCTGTGGTCCGATATTCCGCGACGGTACCCTGATGTGCGTATCGCGCTCAGCGAAGGTGGCAGCGGTTGGGTGCCGTATTTCATGGACCGTGCCGACCGCACGTACAACATGCATCATTTGTGGACGGGCCAAGATTTCGGTGACTTGATGCCGTCTGAGGTATTTAAACGAAACTTTCTCACGTGTTTTATCACTGATCCCGTGGGCATCAAGTTGCGCCACGAGATTGGCATCAACAACCTGTCATGGGAAATGGATTACCCCCATTCTGACTCCAATTGGCCCACTGGCCCGGAGGAATTGATGGCGGCGTTTGATGGTGTTGATGACAGTGACATTGACCGCATTACCCATCTCAACGCCATGCAGTGGTACTCATTTGACCCGTTCTCGACGATTCCACGCGAGCAGTGCACGGTTGGTGCCTTGCGTGCTCAGGCCGTTGGGCACGACATCGCGATCCGGTCGTACGACACGGGTCGATACGAAACCAAGAGCCGCAACCTGACCCAATTCGCAGCTTCGCCCGGCAATCGCTGAGCGGGCCACTCGTTCTTCTACCACAAAGGAAATTTCATGTCTGATACACGAATGTTGATCGACGGAAAACTCGTTGACGCTGAGGGCGGCAAGACCTTCGCCAACGTCAACCCCGCTACAGAAGACGTCATCGGCCAGATTCCCGATGGCAGTCGCGCCGACATGGTGCGTGCCGTTGCGGCGGCGCGCCGTGTCTTCGACACCACCGATTGGGGTACCAATCACGCGTTTCGCAAGCACTGTATTATGCAGTTGCAAGCTGGCTTGGTGGCTGAGCAAGAGGAGCTTCGCTTAGAACTGGTCAGCGAAGTTGGTTGCCCAATGTTGATCACGTACGGCCCCCAACTCGATGCCCCTCTGCGCGAGGGGCTCATTTGGCCCGCCGAGCAAATCGACAACTACCCGTGGTCGCGCTCCATTGGCTCGAAAGATGCCATGGGCGTTGGCTACCTCACCGAACGCGAAGTGTGGAAAGAGCCCGTCGGCGTCATTGGCGTCATCGTGCCCTGGAACTTCCCAATCGAAATCATCCTCAATAAGCTCGGCCCAATCTTGGCCATGGGCAACACGGTCGTGATGAAGCCGGCTCCTGACACGTCGCAGAATGCTCTTCGACTGTCCCGCATTATCGCCGAACGTACCGACATTCCTGCCGGCGTCATCAACATCGTCACGAGTAGCGACCACCTCACCGGCGAAGTGCTCTCGACGTCGCCCGATGTCGACATGGTGGCCTTCACCGGGTCCACGGTCACTGGGCGTCGGATCATGGAGGCCGCGTCGGCCACACTTAAGCTCGTATTCCTCGAACTGGGTGGCAAATCGGTCAACATGTTCTTGGACGATTTCCCGCTGGAAGCGGCGTTGCCCATGGCGGTGACTTCGTGCATGCATGGTGGCCAAGGTTGCGCCATCCCGACTCGCATCATGGTGCCCCGCGCTCGTTACAACGAGGCGGTCGACATGATCGCCTCTGGTTTCGCTGGGTGGAAGTTCGGCGACCCCATGGACTTCAACAACATGCAGGGTCCACAGATCTCTAAGCGTCAACAAGAGCGCGTGCTGGGCTACATCACCAAAGGCCGCGAGGAAGGTGCCCGGGTGGTCACCGGCGGTGGTGTGCCAGCGCATCTGCCCAAGGGTTACTACGTCGAGCCGACGCTGTTTGCTGATGTCGAAAACTCGATGACCATTGCCCAAGAAGAAATCTTCGGGCCCGTGCTCGTGGTCATTGCGCATGACGGCGACGACGATGCCGTGCGCATTGCCAACGATTCGGCATATGGCCTGTCGGGCAACGTGATGTCGGCTGATCTTGACCGGGCCAAGGGCATCGCCCGTCGTCTTCGCACCGGCACGGTGGGCGTCAACGGCGGCGTGTGGTACGGCGCCGATGCACCCTTTGGCGGCTACAAAGGTTCGGGCATCGGCCGTCAATGTGGCATCGAAGGCCTAGAGATTTTCACCGAAACCAAGACGGTCGGCTGGCGCGCCTAGCGCGTTTTTATACTGTCAATCGCCGGTGGGTTCGCCGATTTCGCGTAGGGCGTCTCGAAGCGCCATGCGGAGTCGGCGAGTCATGTCGGGCGTGAGGTGGGCAACCAGGCCTTCGCCGGGTGACCCGACTTCTTCGACCGTGAGCACGACTCGCGCTTCGGTATCGTCGTAGTCGTCGCTGATCGCCACCGCCCAACTCAAGCGTGCTGCGTCATCGGCACCCTCTGGCATATCGGCTTCTTCGAACGGGTAGTCATCTATTGATCGACGCATACCGCCAGCCTGCCAGATCCAACCCGCCGCTCGGCGCGCCGCCTGCGTTATTCGTCGATGCCCACGGGCATAGCTTCGACTATCTGGTCGAGGTATTCGCTCAGGCCGTAGCCCACGCCCACACCTTCGACTGTCCAACGGGTCATGCCTTCAGAGATGCGGGTCATGAACTCTTCGCCATCTGGCCCGGTGCGTCGATTGCGCAACGGGATGAGGTTCATGACCTCACCCTTCACGTTGTATTCCGTGCCTTCGACGGTGCGGATCTTGAGATTCACTTGGTTGTGGTATGCCTCGACACCTTCTGTCACCGTCGACACTTCGACGTGATTGCAGTAGTGCATCTTGCCCTCAGTCCAGAGGAATCCGCCGCGCGTTCCGGGTCCGTTACGCCGCGCCACGCGTGAGGCCATGAAGCCGAAGTCTTTGCCCACGTTGGCCGTGAGCCAGCGGTAGTAAAACGGTGCTGACCAGAAACGCGGGCCCCAGGAATGGTCGCGCAACCCGTCGCCTTCGATAGTGAAGGTTTGATCGCCCACGGTGATAGTGCCCACGCCATGAATGAGTTGCTCGTAGTGGCCGCGGGCGAATTCTTCACCTGGCTTTTCGTGAGGTGTGTCGGGCTCGCCACCGAACATGGACGGGCGTCCTTGACCGGTAAAAGTGATGTCAGCGCTACAAGAAACGTGAGGATTTTCCGTGAACGCTCGCTTGGGGTCAGCCATGTCTTTGGGCGAATCCAATAGCACCGCCTTGCCGTCATACTGCACGCGCAATTCCTCGAACGGCGTGATCATGGTCCACTTCAAGCCACCGGCATTGAACTCGTCGTTGTTGTCGATCTTTGGACGCTTGAACATAAACGCTACTTGCCCGTTGGGCAGGTAGATACAAATGGTCAGCTCTGCGTAGCCCTCATTGGCGCGGTTGCCCATGCGAAAAAAACCGCCGATGCCCTGCGAGGGATCAAACACATTGATGTACATCGACTCGTTGAAATTGGACTCTGGCCCAAGCTCGTGCATGTACTCGTCGGCGGGGTCAAGGCGTAGGGCCATCGGTGCTCCTCGGTTGGGGTTTGACGGAGCGACCTTACGGCCCGGCGGGCTGAGATACCGAGTCGGAGATGCCGAGTCGGATATGCGGCGACCCGCTACAAGAGGCCCAACTGTTCCGGCTCGGCAGCTCGCGCCAAAACAGGTTCCCATGCATGTCCGCCGCGCTTGGTGCGCACCTGTACTTCGAGCCGCTCGGCCATGATGGACCGCGATGCCATTTTGGCGTCGATGATGCGCACGCTGCCATCGTCTTCGACGCCCGCCACGGTGGCTTCGTGCCACCGACCTTTGTCGTTTCGCTGAAAGCGCACCACGTTGCCAGGCTTGAGGGCGAGGTGAATCAGCGGCTCTTGTTTCATGTGCGTACGGGCGAATTACAAGTCGGAGGTGGCAGCGGCGACACGGGCTTGGAACCGTTGCATGCCGTGGATCCATCGGTCGTAGTCAGAGGTTTTGCGTTGCCAGAATGTGAGTACTTCCTCGTGAGGAAGTATCAAAAATTTCTCGGCTTTGAGGCCGAGAATGACTGCCTCAGCAACGTCGGCCGGCATCAGCGTGGCGCCCGCCATAGTGACGGAATTGGCGGCCGGCGAGGGATTGTCAGCAGTTGGCTCGAACCCGCCCCGCAATAGTTTGGTTTCCACGGCCATTGGACACAGAGCGCTCACCTTGATGCCCTGATCGCCGTAGGTCACCGCGATCCATTCTGCGAAGGCCACAGCGGCGTGTTTGGTGACCGCGTACGCCGCGCCACCGAGCTGGGTCAGGAGCCCAGCCGCCGAACATGTGTTGAGCAAATACCCCTCGCCGCGGGCCAGCATGCCGGGCAGTACCGTGTTGGCGGCATGGACATGAGCCATCACGTTGACGCCCCAAGTGACGTTCCAATCGGCAGGGCTCGTGGGTAGCCCTGGCGCTCCAGTGATACCAGCGTTTGAGCAAAACAAGTCGATGGGCCCGTGGGCATTCTCGGCGGCAGCCACGAGCGCTTCAATCTCGGGCTGTTGCGACACATCGACTCGCATGGCAAGCGCTCCGAGTGGCTCGGCCACGCCACGCACACGAGCTTCGTCGATGTCGCAGAGCACCAGGGCCCGTGCACCTTCTGCCGCGAACCGTTGTGCCATGGCCTTGCCAATGCCGTCGGCAGCGCCGGTAACCACAATGACTTTGTCGCGTACGTCCATGCCGGCGACTGTAGATGATGGGTGTAACAGTGCGGCGCGCCGGAGGCAGGCACACCTTCACCTTCGACCGCCGCTAGAGGATCCCTGCAGCGGCCAGCATCGTGGCTTCGGTCACGGCGCGGCGATCTTTGCCCCAAGGCAATGGCATGAGGACCGGGTGCGTGACACCAGCAGCCCGATACGACTCGACGAACGAGTGCACGTGCGCGGCGTCGCCCATGGTGTCGATGTCGTACGCCATCCGCTCGCTGATGGCATGGATGGCTCCTTCGCGATCGCCGACTTTGTTCGCGGCGATAAGCGTGGCCATTTCGTCGGCGTATCCGGCGGCGGCGAACATTTTGGCGTATGCCGGCGCGACCGCGTAGCCAAACAAATCCCGGCGAGCCAATTCGAGACCAGCCGCGTGATCGTCGATCACTCCGGCGTGAATGTAGGCATAGATGTCAGCTTTCCCGCCGGCCCGTACCTGTTCGACGCTCCACGGCACATGCGAGGCTGGTAAATAGTTGAGCAACGCACCGTCGGCCAACTCGCCGGCCAATTTCAACATGCCGGCGTTGAGCGCGCCAATGATGATCTTAGGCTTGCGCTCGCCGAGGCGGACAGCCAGACGAAACTTTTTGATGTTGTAGAAATCGCCTTGAAAATTGACGGTCTCGCCGGTGAAAACTTCGCGCATCACCGTGAGGTACTCGCGCACCTGCGCCAGCGGGCGTTCCTTCGACGGAGCGGCGCCGTGCCATTGGCCAGCTACTGCTGGGCTCGAGATGCCGATGCCGAGAAGAATTTCTCTCTCGGGATGCAAGGCCTGCAGCGTGGCCGCCCCCATAGCTGTCAACGTCGGGGTGCGAATGGTGATGGGTAATACGCCAGTACCAAGGCCGATGATTTTGGTGGCTTGCCCCGCTGCTCCGAGCAGCGTAAAGGCTTCGTTGCCGTTGGCTTCAGCCGTCCAAAAACTGTCGTAACCCAGCTCCTCGGCTCGTTGTGCAACGGCCACGGAAGCGGGTATGCCGAGCGCGCCGAGTGATGCAAAAGTGAGACCAAGTTGTGCCATTCCTGCAACCTACAGAATTGACTTTAGGAATGGGGGAATTGATCCGTCAATGTGAATGTTGCACGCCGCCATTTGCGCGGTAACGTGACACCTGGGAACTTCCCCGAGCCACTTGCGAAGGATGTGCGATGACCGAGCTTCACGAACCAACCGTGATCACCGAAGCGCTGACCATCATTGATAATGCGCTGCGTGGCATGGCTCACCGAGAGCTTGTGTCGTCCGGCGAGATCTCTGATCTCTTGTTAGACGTACGTCTGCTGTTGAGCACCGAATTGGCGCATAGCGTCAATTAGTTCCGGAATTTCCGGTAGCGCCAGGCCCGGCTATTGGGCTATGGCAGCTATCGAGCTACGGCAATGAGTTCGTCGAATGCTTCGGCGATGCAGTCGCGTAAGAACGCGCCATCAGGTATCGCCGCGGTGTCGATGTGGATGCCGATGTTCAGTAGGCCCGCGTAGCTCAACAGTGTGATGTTGAATGCAGTCCCACTCATGGGACCCATTGGATAGTTCCGCAAAATCTTGGCGCCGCCGATGTACAACTCCATGGGGGCGGCGCGCACGTTTGACGCCGCGAAATCCACCGACTTTGCTTGTTGCTTGGCCACGGCGGCCAGCACATTCGTGGGGAGCACGTTGGCGATGCCGAGCATTTTGTCGAGCTGCGGCAACGTCTTGTCGTTCTTGGTTACCGACAGGCGATCGTGTACTTCGGCGAACAGTGCAATGGGGTCGACGATGCCGGCGGGAAGCAGCGAACGGACGGGGATAAACGCGTTGCCGCCGGATTCTTTGTTGCGCGTACTGATCGGGATCGCCACACGGAGGTCGTCGACGAACACATTGTGAGCTCGGTGATATTTACCTGCGCCGCTCAACACACCGGTGAGAAAAACATCGTTGAGCGTGCCGCCGAGATAGTTGGCGACGTGCTTAGCGTCTTCTATGGGGACCTCGAGCACTTGAAAATCTCGGCGCAAACTGCGCTCGGTCCACAACGCCGAGTGCGCCGGGTCGGTGTACACCTGCCCCAGCATGCTGCGAGCCATCTCGATGCCGTGGCTCAGTTCGCTGGGCCAATGTGTGACCGTGTGAGCGGTGCGGGCCAATCGGCTCGGATCAGAGAAAAATTTAGTGACGAAACTGCCGATGCCCGCCCCGACTGCGGTGATAGTGGCGCCCAATTCCAAGGGATCAAATGTGTGTGTTGCGGTAATTGGGTCATCGATGTCGTCGTGGTTTGCTTCGTCGGGAAGTGGGTCGCCTTGGCCCGCTTTGAGAGCGGGTTGCAGCTCGCATGCCTGGCGTGCGACATCTAAGAAGAGCAGGCTCATACGCACGCTCGCTTCGCCGTCGGCCATGGCGTGGTGGATGCGCTGCACCATGGCACCTTGGCCTTTAGGTAAGCCTTCCAGCGAAATGAATTCCCATAACGGGCGGTCGCGTGGGAGTGGGTCCCGACAGAGGGCAACGGCCAACTTCATCACATCGTCGATCGTTGACTTTGGCGGGAGTTTTATTCGTTTGACGTGATTGTGAGCGTCGAAATTCTTGACTCGTTCCCACGTGGGTGCCGAGGTGCCGTGATCGATGACACGTTGCCCCAGCCGAGGGAATTTGTCCACCGACTTGTTGAGTTGATCGGCCAGCGCGTCCATATTCGGGCGGCGATCCAGGATCGTGACGTTGGCGAAGGCGCTCGATAACGCAGGGTCCGCGTCGACGCGCCACATGAGTGATTCGGAGTCGCTCATGGTGTCAGAGAAGTTGATCGAATTTCCCATGGCGCGACCCTAATTGCCGAAAGGAAACTTTGGTGGAAGTCGCCGAGCGAGCCGGCCGAGCGCTACGCCGAGGATGGCTCCGCCGACGACATCTGATGCATGATGTATTTTCACATATACGCGACTCGAAGCGATTACCGTGGCCAGCGCGTACCAGAGTGGACGTGCACGTTTGGGTGACGTTGCCGCCAACACTGTGGCGGCCGTGAATGCCGCGCTGGCATGGCCAGACGGGAAGCTGGAGGTGACGGGCTGACGTAACGCGTGAGGCCGAGGCTCGGTAGCGATTGGACGAGCCCGTTTGAAAAACGATTTGATCAGGCCGTTGACGAGTGCTGACTCGATACCCATGATGGCCGAGAGCCGAAACGCTTCATCAACCTTGGTCGTGTCGCCAGTGGCTGCGCCCAGGACGCCACGGGTGGCGGCGATGAGATGCCACAACACGCTGAAATCGGCGACTTCGCTGGCGGCGTACATAGTGCGATCAACGAGTGCGTTGCCGCGAATCTTAGCGATCTGCGCATCCGCGGCATCATCGAACTTTTGGACTATTCCGGCCGCGATTTCCGGCACCTAGTTGGCCTCGGGAGTGATTTCGGCCAGAGATGGGGGCACCGTTGTGCGGCCGACGGAAACGGGAGCGTTGGCGGGATCGCCACCATGGGCCGGGCAAAACGGCTTAAACGAACACCAACCGCACAATGGCGTCGGGTTCGGGCGGAAGTCGTTGCGCAGGCACGCCTTCTCGACGGCCTGCCAAATCGCCGCAGTTTTCTTTTCCGTACCGCGCACCGACTGCACCGTCGGCGTCGCCACAATGGCGAGCGGCGCGCTGATATACAGCAACTGGATTTTCGCCGGGATCTTGCCGAACACTTGCTCGCAGAGCAACGCATAGAAATGTACGCCGGTGAGTTTGCCGGCCTCTTGTCGCTCGCTGGGCGCCTTGCCCGTTTTGTAGTCCGTGACAATGAGGTCTTGGTTTTCGTCAAGTTCCAGGCGGTCGATAATGCCCCGCAGTTTCAGCGATCCGAAATTTGCTTCGAGTTTGAGTTCGAGGCCAATGGGTGTGATTTTTGTCGGGTCTTCGAGCTGAAAGTACGTACGAACGAGGCGCTGCGAGTCAACGAAAAATGCCTCGGCGGACGCGGCGTCAAGTTGCAGTTCGCTGTATTCGGGGTCTGTTTGGATTTCGGCCCACGCCGTGTCGAGGCAGGCCAGCGCGGCTTCGACGGTACGCTTTGGGGCGTCGAGCTCAAACAACAATTCGAGCGCTCTGTGAACGAGCGTGCCCTTAGTGGCGGGTGCTGACGGGGGCTCAGGAATTTGGTCGATGACCGAGAATTTGAACGCCAAGGGACAATCCCGAAATGACGTCACCTTGCTGGGCGACAGCGAAGCAGGCAGCGTCAGCGACATGTTGGCACGAGCGTCAGCGACATAGACCTAGGTTACGCCGCCACCGCCGGTCGCCGTGCGCCAGACGGGGAGTGACCCCACATTGGTGCCTGCCGTCGATACGCTGGAGAGTTCTATACCCCTGGAGATTTCCTGTGAACCGAAACTCACTGCGTACTTTTGGAATTGCCGCGTGTGCGGTGGTTGCCCTCGTTGGCTGCTCGAAAGACAAGCCGCAAACCAATAGTTCGTCGATCACTAAGGCGGCGACAACGACTGCTGGAGCGATCACGAGCGGCTCGGCGACCACGTCGACCGTTGCCAGCGGGTCGACGGCGTCAACGACGTCGGTAGCTACCGTGGCGGCGTCCACGTCGAGCCTTGCCCCCCTGTCGGTGCCGTCGGTAGCGCCCTCACCGGACGGCGCGTTGCTCAAGGCAGAAGAGGTGCAACAGATCATTGGCATTCCCGTGAAACCAGTGGATGGATGCACGGACATTCACCTGTGCGTGATGGATTCCACGGTGGCCGACAAATTTGGCGCGGCTCGTATCAAATCGGTGCAGGTGCGATGTGATCCCGCCGCTGACGCGGCCGCTGGGCGCGCCGCTCTCACCAAAGCCGCCACGCCCTCGCCGTTGGTAGAGATTTCTGGCATTGGCGAAGTAGCGATGTCGTTCACGGTGAAGGATGGGGCCAATCGTGACCATTACGCCATGGGTTTCTACAAGAACAAGTACACATGCATCGTGAGCTTGTTGGCCGATCCGTATACAACCGACACGCCGGACATGGCCGCCGAGAAACCACTGGCCGACGCCATTGCCCGCATCGCCGTGCAACGCGTGCCGTAGGCCCTCCGTGTGGGGCTAGCCGACTTGGCGTTCGTGGCCGGCCCAGAACGGGGCGCGCAACTCACGCTTGAGCACCTTCATAGCTCCCGATAGGGGGAGCGGATCGGTGCGGAAGCTGACTGACTTAGGCACCTTGTAACCAGCGATCTTGTCGCGGGCAATCGAGATGATTTCGGCCTCGGTAGTTTCCATGCCGTTGCGCAACACAACGATGGCATGCACCGCTTCACCCCATGCCTCGCTGGGGATTCCGATTACTGCGACTTGCAACACCGACGGGTGGCCCGCAATGGCGTTTTCGACCTCGGCCGAGTACACGTTTTCGCCGCCGGTCACGATCATGTCCTTGACTCGATCGACGAGGTACAGGTAACCCTCGGCATCGAGGTAGCCCGCGTCGCCGGAGTGGTACCAGCCGCCGGCAAACACCTCAGCGGTGGCGTCGGGCTTGTTCCAATATTCGACCATGTAGTTGGCACCACGAGCGCACACTTCGCCGGGTTCGCCCACGGGCAATTCGTTCCCGTGCTCATCTTGAATCGACAACACCACGCCGGTTACGGGTGCGCCTGCGGCCCGAAGCAGCGTGCCTCCTCGTCGGTGGTCATCTGGCGTTAAGACAGTGAGCACAGGCGACGCTTCTGTCATGCCGTAGACCTGCCAGAGATTGAGTGCCGGGTACAGCGCGGCCAATTTTTCGAGCAACGTTTGGGGCATCGGGGACGCTCCGTAGCCAATGTCTTGCAGTGATGCGAATGCGTCAGCGGTGAAGTCGGGGTGGGCGAGCGTCATGCCGATCATGGTGGGCACCATCACGGTGAAGGTGGGTTCGTAGTGTTTGATGGCCTTCATCGCGGCGCCTGGTTCGAACATTGGCAGCGTGAGAAATTCGCCTCCGAGGGCCGGCACGCACACCATTGACAGCGTCGACGCGGCGTGGAACATGGGCGTCTGGACGAGATACCGAGTGTCGCGCCGGTAGGGCATGTGGATGAGGCAGTGATACGCGTTGGCGATGGTGGCACGCTGGTCGAGAAGGACGCCTTTGGGGAGCCCAGTGGTGCCACCGGTGTACATCAAGATGCAGGGGTCTGACTCTTCGCCCTCGCTCGGGACTACGGGTTGCGATGCGGCGAGGGACGCTTCGTAGCTCGACGTGTTGGGCACGTCGCCGTCGCCCACCAAGATCACGTGCTTGAGGCCGGCCGCTTCTCGAACCGACTCGATGACCGGCGCGAAGATTTTGTCTACGAAGCACACCGTGCTGCCCGAATCCTGTAGCACGTAGGCCAATTCGGCGGGGGCGAATCGCAGGTTGAGGGGGTTGACGACGCCGCCTCCCATGAGCGCTGCGTGGAAGAGTTCGAGGTACTCCGGCGAGTTGGCCATCATGAGGGCGAACTTGTCGCCACGGCCGATGCCTAGGCTCCCGAGCGCGCCGACGGCTCGCGACACGCGGTCGAAATGTTCAGCGAAAGTGCGCGACGTGCCCGTAGCCGTGTTGGTCGTGCAGACCCGGCTGGCGTTGCGTTTCACGGCAGGGAGGAACACCCTTTGAAAGATGAATTCCTTACGAACTGTCGCGTTGTCAGTCTGAACTGCTGTACTCACGGAACCCCCAGAAATCGGTCGATCGCCCGCTTGCGCTCGATATCGGCACTCTACTCAGGGTCGGCATCGACGCGCCCCATGCCTGGTCGGCATCGACGCGCCCCACGCCTGGTCGGCATCGACGCGCGACTCGCCCGCGCTGTTTCACGATGCCGCCGAGGCGATACGGCCGGGTGGGCGTGTGTGTTGGGTTTGGCCGGTTGGTGTGGTGATGTTGAGTTGTTGGCCGTTGCCGGTTATTTGGTAGCCGGGGAGGTGGGTGGTGGTGTGGTGGTGCCGGCAG
>JAYWAI010000265.1:0-1767 GCA_043782545.1 Acidimicrobiia bacterium | reverse complement strand
AGTGCTGTTCGACGAACGCGTGTGAGGGGTCGCTAGAAGCGCGGATAGCGCATGTGTGTGGGCATTTGAATGTGTTGCACGCTGAACTTGTCGACATGATCTGTCAAGCCGCCGAGACCGGTGCGTGGGAAGTGTTCGGGATCAAATCGTTGCCGCAGTGGGTGGCGTGGCAAACCGGCCTATCCCCCGCCCGGGCCCGACAGATCGTGACGATCGCCGAACGACGCGCCGAGTTACCGGTGTCGTTTGATGCGTTCGCCGCCGGACGGGTCGCAGTCGATCAAATGGTGACCGTCGCGGCGAAAGTCCCACCTGCGTTCGACGCCCAGGCAGCCGAACTGGCGCAGCTCTGCACTGTCACGCAACTCGGGCGGGCGTTCAACAAACACGCCTTCCCCCAAACCGCCATCGCCGCTATTGGTGAGCCGGTGACCCCGGTCGCGGAACGCGACTACGTGTCCTACGGCACCGATGATCACGGCCGGTTCCGACTCACACTCGCATGCGACGCCCTACAAGGCGCAGTAATCGTCTCAGCGATCGATGAAGCACGAGACGCCTTGTTCACCGCTGGCCACACCGACGTCACACTCATCGACACCATTGTTGAACTCGCTCAACGCTCACTCGCCACCGTTGGCACCGTGTCGCGTACAGACAGATACCGGGTCCTGGTCCACCTCGACATCACCCACTGGCAACACGGCGGGCAAACCAACACCAACAACCTCATCGCCCTGTGCCAACAACCTCATCGCCCTGTGCCAACAACACCACCACCCAACCCCTACCAACACCCCACCGGCGAAACCCTCAACACCCACTGGCTCACATTTACAGCCGCCTAAAACGAGCGGCGCTGCCGGCCGCTTACGAAAGCTGTGGGCGGATCGAGTCGATGTGGGTGATCGTGCGTTGCATCGCCACCGTGTGCCCGTCGTTGATCAGTTTTTGAAATATTGGGTCGCCGGCAATGGCGTGCGAGGTAATTCCATCAATACTCCGCTGGATTCGGGCCACGATGTCATCAACGAAGGTGGCACGATCGTCGAATCCGTACGCATCGAGGAAGATCCTGAGACGACGACCCAGGGAGCGCTGGTCGGCATAGCCCAACTGCTCCGCCAATTTACCGTGGTGCAGAGGTACCCACTGCCACGTCATGAATGCCAGGTCCGCCACCCGGCTCCCGAGCGTCATCAGATCCCAATCAAAAATCCCGACCAACCGGCCCTCGACGGCGACCACATTGTAGGGCGCGAAATCGTTGTGACAGATCACCAACCGATCGCCGTTCGCGAACGCCGACGAGTCGAGATTTGCCATACGCCATATGGGTGATTCGCCAACGTCGACACCCTCACTCGCATCGTGCAACGCACGAGCGGCGTGAGCCGCATCACACAACAGATCGTCGCTCCATACCCACGCCGGCCAAGGTTCGGGCTCAGCGGTTTCGCCGGGAAGGTAAGAAAGTATTTCGTATTTTTTGTCAAACGAGACAGGCATTGGAGCAAGGTCGAAACCTCGATCACGCAACTGGCGGAGCACCGAATGAACAGTCGGCGTCCATGGCCCCGCGGGACGTCGGACGGTGTCACCCATCCGGTGCACCGGGCCTAAATTGCCGCCCGGCAGAAGCTTCATAGCTAGGGCAGTGGGTGTGCGTTGAAGAAGGCCCAGATGAGTTCGGTGGCGTCGATACTCTTAGTGGTGACACCCAAACCGGGCAGGGCACGCGACCCTGGCCACGAGTGGCCGCCACCT
>JAYWAI010000264.1:0-4723 GCA_043782545.1 Acidimicrobiia bacterium | reverse complement strand
TGCTCCACATGCCGTGAAACAGGTGGACGGCCACGGCAATGTTGCAAATGATGTACACGATTGCCACTGGCACGCGGCTCAGGCTGTGCACCATGTTGTCGTACGCATCGCCCCGCACGTAATGGCCACCGTTTGCAGTGCCCCACGTGAGGTCCATGAGATGGAAGATCACGTACAGCGCAATGATCATGCCCGTCCAGCGCGTGGTGCGGCTAGCGAAGTTAGCGGCCACGTAATCACGAGGCGTGGCGTAAGCCTGCGGGCGGCTGCGCTTGTTCATTTGTGTCAAACCAATGGCGGCGTGGATGTGCAAAAACACCGCACCTATGAGGCCAAGGCGCAAGAGCCAAAGGGCGACGGTGCGGGGCAAAATCGGCACCAGCAGATGGCGTAGAAACTCGGCGTAATGGTTGAAATCGCCGGCACCGAGGTACACCTTGAGGTTGCCGATCATGTGCATGAGCACGAAGCCCACCATCATGAGGCCAGACAGTGCCATAACCCATTTCTTGCCCACAGCCGACGAGTAGAACTCGATCGGCCAGATCTTGGATTTGGTGCGCGTGGGGTGTGGCGATTTCGGAGTTGCTACCGGAACTGCGCTTGTTGGTGCGGCCATTGATTCTGCCTCTGTGTGTCGGGTCAGTGAGTACCGCGCACGATAGACGCGACGTACTCGTTCGTTGTAATGGGGGCGTCGGTTGTCGCGGAGCGGAGCGTCGCAGTCAGGAGCAGGCTTCCCGGCTCAAATGGTGTCGTGAGCGAAATATCGCCCACAAATTGG
Source organism: Acidimicrobiia bacterium (assembly GCA_043782545.1). Taxonomy (GTDB): domain Bacteria; phylum Actinomycetota; class Acidimicrobiia; order Acidimicrobiales; family JBBRKR01; genus JBBRKR01. Next base: position 3,939 of record JAYWAI010000264.1, on the reverse strand, counting down.
CAGGTGTCAGCGTCAATGTAGCCCTGAAATTTCCAGGTTTGGGTACCTTCTGGCCAGGTGGCCACCACGTCGCACTGGCAGTCGCCAAGCGGCTCGCGAAGGTCAGTCACGACATGGACATTTAGCGAAATTTGCTCGCCAACGTCGAGAACCTCTGCCACGTCGATGGTCACGATCACGGGAGCGCACGCCCGGCGTACTGCCTCGGCCGCTAACTTGGGCTGCCGATCGTGCCCGTACAAGCTCCAACTCACACCCTCGTGGCCATCGGCCAGTAGGAACACGGCAAAGCCCCCAGTCGGGTGGTACTTCAGTTTCCGAAGCAGTTCAATGTGGCGACGCAAAAGGTTGGCTTGGTAGTGCTGCGTTGCCGTGCGCCAAGCGTCGAATGTGTCGAATTCAAACGGAGGAACGTAGCGATCGAATCGCTCTTTCTGTAGCCCGTGATGGCGCTCAAGCCGTTGCCAATCAAGGGCTGGCCATTTCGCAATCTCCATAAACGGCACCTCGCCGTCGGGTACAGCTTGGGCGCCAAACTCGCTGACAAATCGGCCCAAGCGGGGCAGCTTGCGCAACGCTGCGACGAGTTGGTCGGCCTCACCGTGATACCACCCGTAGTACATATGGGTATCGGTGCCGTCGAGTTGGGGAAGGTGCGGCAGCACGCCTGAATGAGCGATCACCGGCCTAGTTGGGTCAGCGGTCTTGAGCGCATTTTTGATGGACCGATCCAGAACCGTTTTGTTCCACGTCGGGATTTGCTGCTGTCGCCGCATCAGTGACGCCAGCTTTTTAGTGATCTGTTTTCCCGGCTCGATGTCGACCGCGAGCGGTTCGTTGTGGCCGCACCATATGACGATTGATGGGTGATACCCGAGCAGGTCGACGGCTTGGGTGGCTTGCCGGATCGCTTGTGGACGCACAGTCCTGGCGTATCCCCACTGCAACGGGAGGTCTTGCCAGATCATGATGCCGAGCTCGTCAGCTGCGTTATAGACCTCGGGTCGCGTGATATGCCCATGCACGCGAATGAGGTCCATCCCGAGCGATGCTGCGAGCTCCACGTCGGCTCGCAGCTCGGCGGGGCTTGCCAAGGCCATCGACATGTTTGTGGGCCCCACGTTGATGCCCTTGACGAACAAGGTCTCGCCATTGATGGCGAGCTGCCAGTTGCGCAACGTCACTCGCCGAAGCCCGAGCCGGCGGCTGATGGCATGGCTTGGCTGCGCTGGTGCGGCCACCTCGGTAGGCGTTTCCCGGGGCTCTCCAAGCTCGACGGAAACAACGTACAGCGGTTGTTCACCGAGCGCTCGTGGCCACCAAAGATTGGGTTGGTCGACGTTGATAGTCCACGCCAGCCGATTTTCACCAAGCGCCAGCGCGTGTTCTTTGGAGTGCACAATCACTGTGTTGGCGTGGCGCACTGTCGTCGTGATCATGGTCGGGCCTGGCGTCGTGGTATCGATGAGCGAACGCACTTCGATCGTGGCGCGCTCCTCGTCGGCGTCACGGCACATCACACGCGTTTCGTTCAAACGGGCCGACAACGTTCTTTCAATGCGAACGCTTCGCCAAATGCCGCCTGGGTTGGTATCGGGGTCGCGGCAATCCCAATGTTGGAATACGCCGGTGAGATTCCGTTTGGCCGTGAGGTCGTGCGGCGGTGCGCACGTAATCTCGGCCGCCAAAATGTGCTCAGAGCGCCCTGCCATAAGGTCGGTGACGTCGAATTCGTGGGGGGCGAAATAGCCCTCCGTGTCGCCGACATAGGTGCCGTTGAGCCATATGTCGCCTTGGTACATCACGCCATCGAACACGAGCCAAAACCGCTCGTTGCCATGAGGCGGTTGGTGGGTAAAGGTCCGGCGATACATGACTGGGCCGTCGACCGTGCCGAGCTTTGTTTCGTGCTCCCAATGACCCGGCACCGTCACTGGTTGCCACCCCGAAACGTCGTGGTCTTCGGTGGCGAATGAGCGTCGCAGTTCCTCGTTGGCGACGATCGCCAACCACGTCCCGTCGAGTTCCACGTCCTCAGGCTAGGACGGCGCGGGCTATGTTCCGGGTATGACAGTTTCTCCTCCTGCTTCCCTGCCAACGACGTTGAGTGAACTTCGCGCCTCTGGTTGGGCATCCATATCCGTGAAGGACGAAGTACGCAACAATGCCATCGCCAAGATTTCGGCGGGCAAACCGCTGTTTGACGGCATTTTGGGTTACGAAAACACGGTGATGCCGCAACTAGAAAATGCCGTGCTGGCCGGCCACGACGTGATTTTCTTGGGTGAGCGGGGCCAGGGCAAGACGCGCATGATTCGGTCGTTGCTCGAATTGCTCGATGAGTGGATGCCGATCATTGAGGGCAGCGAAATTAACGATGATCCCTACGATCCTGTGTCGCGCCATGCTCGCGATGCTGTGGCCGCCCACGGCGACGACACCCCGATTTCCTGGGTGCATCGCAGCAACCGCTACGGCGAAAAATTGGCCACGCCCGACACGTCGATTGCCGACCTCATCGGTGAAGTCGACCCGATCAAAGTGGCAGAGGGTCGGTACCTTTCCGACGAGTTGACCTTGCATTACGGCATGGTGCCACGCACCAATCGCGGAGTGTTTGCCATCAACGAATTGCCCGACTTGGCCGAACGAATTCAGGTCGGCTTGCTCAACGTGCTCGAAGAACGCGACGTGCAAATTCGTGGCTACAAAGTGCGGTTGCCCCTCGATGTGATGTTGGTGGCGAGCGCGAACCCTGAGGACTACACAAATCGCGGGCGGATTATTACCCCGCTCAAGGACCGTTTCGGTTCCCAAATTCGCACGCACTATCCCCTCGAGATTTCGACGGAGGTCGACATTGTCAAGCAGGAAGCGCGTGAGCTCAGCGCCCCGGGAGTGACGGTATCGGTACCCGCGTATATGACTGAGATCATTGTGATGTTCAGCCACCTGGCACGGCAGTCGCCGCACGTCAATCAGCGCTCTGGTGTGTCGGTGCGCTTAAGCGTGTCGAACTACGAAACCCTTGCCGCCAATGCGATTCGGCGGGCTTTGCGTCACGGCGAAACGAACGTGGTGCCCCGCGTGAGCGACCTTGAAGCACTGGCCAGTTCCACCATGGGCAAGATCGAAATCGAAAGCCTCGAAGAAGGACGCGACGGTCAGATCATCGACAACTTGATCAAGGCTGCTGTGCTCAGCGTCTATAAGGAAAAGGTGCAACCCGACGCCGTGCGCGAGATCGTCGGGTCATTTGACGACGGCACGCTCGTGCACGCCGGCGAAGACATCACGTCCACCGAATATGTGGCGTTGCTCAACAAAATGCCAGCGCTTCGCACAGCCGTTCGGTCGCTGACGTCCAGCGAGAGCCCGGCAGAAATCGCCAGCGCCGTAGAGTTCGTACTCGAAGGTTTGCACCTCTCCAAGCGCCTCAACAAAGACGCCGCCGGCTCCCGCTCCACCTACCGCTCCCGCGGCTAACCGACTAGGAGCGCCACTTCCTCGGCGGCATGGGTACTGTCGAATACGGATTGTGGCTACAATGGTGGGCACAAGGAGGCGTTGCTATGCGCACAGTTGGAGTTCGTGAATTTCGTGACCAAGCCACAGCGATGATGGCGTCCGGCGAAACGCTTGTCATCGAGCGGCACGGCGAGCCGATCGGCTTTTTTGTTCCCATCGCGGCGACCGACCGAGCAGAGGGTGTCGCGGCCGTTGATCATCTTGGCGAGACACTCAACAAGTTTCGTCGTGTCGCTGGAGTTTCGGAATCTGAGCTCGCTGACGAAATTTCAAAGCCGCGCCGGGGGCGCTAGTGCGGCTGGTTGTCGACACGAGCGTGCTCGTTGGCGAATTGTTAAGGGCAGCGGGGCGAGAGCGCATTGCCAGTGAACATCTGGAACTATTCCTGCCCCAGCAGATGTGGAATGAAAC
>JAYWAI010000263.1:0-1769 GCA_043782545.1 Acidimicrobiia bacterium | reverse complement strand
GAGCGAATCCTCTACGACCACAACACGAACGGGCGACCGTCGGGAGGGCACTTCGTGCGGTGGACTCATATCTGTGTGCCGATGATCTGCGTGCCGATGACGCGATCCACGGCGGCCAACAGGCTGTGTTCGTCGAACGCACTTTTGACAATGTAACCGTCCGCGCCGGCATCCATGCCCCGTTGGCGGTCGGTGTCGTTTGATAGCGAGGTGAGAATCAGCACGGGAATGTTGCTCATCGCTGGTCGGCTCCGGATCTGTTCAGTCAGCGTGAAGCCATCCATCCTGGGCATCTCAACATCAGTGAGAACTAGGTCAACAATCTCTGTTTCGAGTTGTTCAAGGGCCTCGATTCCGTCGCGCGCAACGCGAACATCGAAACCGGCGCGCTCCAAAATCGCTCGCTGCAGTTCTCTGACCGTAAGGGCATCGTCCACCACGAGTACCCGTCCAGTGCGCTTGACTGGACCGGCCACGGCCACGACTTCGTTGATATTTCGGCCTCCATTTCGGCGGGCGCGTTCGATCAATGCAAGTGGATCCAACACCAGAAGAATTGATCCGTCAGGTTCGATGCTGGTGCCAGCCACAAAGTCCATGTGGGGCACGAGAGCGTTGATTGCCTTCACCACAACATCGCGCTGACCCACGAGCGAGTCGACGCAAAATGCATGACGACCAACGCTGCCGTTCACGACTACTAGCGTGCCCTTTGGGCTCGCGCCGCTAGAAAAATCAAGAACCTCGGCCAGATTTGACACGGGTACAGGGCGGCCCTCCAACAGAATTCCGCGTCGACCTTCGACATGAATTTCATTCGTTGAGTCACCGGCGCGAGCTAGCGCCACTCGATGCAATGGCAACGCGAATCGTTGACCGCTGGATTCCACAATCAGGCAGTGCAACACGGCCAAGGTAATGGGCACAATGACCCGAAATTCACTCCCAATGCCGGGCGTGGTGCGAGCCTCGACCCTGCCCCGAGCCGACTCGACTTGGGAGCGAACGACGTCCAGCCCGACACCTCGACCCGAAATTTCAGAGACGAATTTCGCCGTAGAGAGTCCAGAACGAAATATGAGTTGCAGTGCGTCATCGTCGTTCATGTCGGTCGCGTCGACGCCCATGAGCGCGGCCTTGTGGCGCACGCGTTCGATATCAATTCCGCCACCGTCGTCGGTAATCGCGATGATGACCTCCGAACCAAGTTGCATGGCGTGAAGCCGCACTGTGGCGTGCGCGGGCTTACCAGCGGACAGGCGTTCCTCTGGGCTTTCGATGCCATGATCGACGGCGTTGCGAACCAAGTGGAGCAACGAATCCGACAGTTGATGCAGGATATTGCGATCCAGTTCCGTGGTTTCGCCTCGGACCTCCCAGCGAACTTCCTTGCCGAGGCTCCGACTGGTGTCGCGTACGGCGCGGTGTAGTTGATCAGTGATGGTTGACACGGGGACCATCAGGGTCCGCATGGCGCGATCCTGTAACTCAAAGAGCACTCGGGACAGTTCGCCGAGTTCTGAAACCTCATCGGGCTGCACGTCGAACCGGTCAGCGAGCGCCCGCCCGACACGAAGCAGTCCAGTGGCCGCCTCACCTACCATGCGAACGAGTTCATCGAGTCGTGTCACCGGCACCATGACCATGGCTCCAATGTCGCGGGGCGACGTCGTGCGTCGATCATTCGACGCAGTAGCCACGGGTAGCGGCTCGGCGATCAATTCTGAGCTGACCGCCGAGGGTTCGTCGGGCGAGGGCTGTTCGGTAGC
>JAYWAI010000262.1:0-1770 GCA_043782545.1 Acidimicrobiia bacterium | reverse complement strand
ACTTTTGGCTGAGGAGTTTGCGGTTCTTGAACTTGGCTTTGATGTAGTCGCGGTTCATGAGGGCAATGAAGTCGATCGAGATCGACTTCGGGCACGCTTCTTGGCATTCGCCGTGGTTTGTGCACGAGCCGAAGTAGTCCTCCATGGTGTCGACCATGGCGACCGTGCGTTGGTAACGCTCGGCCTGGCCTTGCGGCAACAAGTTGAGGTGCCCAAGTTTCGCGGCGGTAAACAAGTTCGCTGCCCCGTTTGGACACGCGGCCACGCAGGCTCCGCAGCCAATGCATTGGGCGGCGTCCATAGCCGAGTCGGCGGCCTCTTTGGCGATCGGCGTGAGGTTGGCTTCTGGGGCTGCGCCGGTGGTCACGGTGATGTAGCCGCCGGCCTGAATGATCTTGTCGAACGGCGACCGATCGACCACCAAGTCTTTGATCACGGGGAACGACGCGGCACGCCACGGCTCCACATTGATCACGGCCCCGTCGGCGAATTTGCGCATGTGCAACTGGCATGTCGCGGTGCCCGATTGGGGTCCGTGGCTTTGCCCGTTGATCATCACGCCGCATGAACCGCAAATGCCTTCACGACAGTCATGTTCGAACGCAATGGGCTCTTCACCCTTGGCATTGAGACGCTCGTTGACCACGTCGAGCATTTCCAAAAAGCTCATGTCGGTGGACAGGTCGGGCACGGGGTATGACACCATCGCACCGGGCTTGTTGGGCCCGGATTGACGCCACACGTTGAGGGTGATGTTGATCGTCGCAGTCATTGAAAAAGCTCCGGAGTTAGGGGCGAGCGTTACTTGTAGCTGCGCTGGGCGAGGTGGACGTTGTCGAACACGAGCGGTTCTTTGTGCAAGTTCGGGGTGCCGCCGGTGTGTTCCCACGCGCCCACGTAAGCGAAGTTGTCGTCGTCACGCGCTGCTTCGCCATCTTCGGTTTGATGCTCGACTCGGAAGTGGCCGCCGCAGCTTTCTTCACGATGCAGTGCGTCACGACACATGAGTTCGCCGAGTTCGAAAAAGTCGTTGACTCTAAACACCCGTTCCAATGACTGATTGAGTCCGTCGTCGGTGCCTAACACTCGCACGTTTTTGCGGAATTCGGCGTGCAACGCGGGTATCTCGACGAGTGCCTTCTCGAGGCCTTCGCGGCTGCGAGCCATGCCGCAGTAGTCCCAAATAATCTTGCCGAGTTCACGGTGGTAGTGGTCTACCGATTCGGTGCCGTTCACGCCCAGCCATTGCCTGGTCTGGTCACGAACTTCGCCTTCGACGGCCGCGAAAGCGGGATCATCAATAGGTACGGAGCCCTGCCCGAGTAGGTCGGCGAGCCAATTGGCCACGGTCGACGGCAACACGAAGTAACCGTCAGCGAGGCCTTGCATGAGCGCAGAAGCGCCCAGGCGATTGGCGCCGTGATCCGAGAAGTTCGCCTCGCCCGCCACGAAACAGCCGGGGATGGTGCTCATCAAGTTGTAGTCAACCCACACGCCACCCATGGTGTAATGCACGGCGGGGTAGATGCGCATTGGCACCTTGTAGGGGTCTTCGTCGGTGATGCGGTCGTACATTTCAAACAGGTTGCCGTAGCGCTCTTTGACGATCGGTTCGCCGAGGCGTTTGATGGCGTCGGAGAAGTCGAGGTACACGCCGTTCTTGATCGGGCCGACGCCGCGTCCGTTGTCGACTTCGAGTTTCGCAGCGCGGCTGGCGACGTCGCGTGGCACCAGGTTGCCAAAGGCTGGGTAGCGACGTTCCAAATAGAA